>JANYDO010000405.1 GCA_025363605.1 Candidatus Kapaibacterium sp. | reverse complement strand
AATCCGTCTGCGTCAGATGCAGAGTGCGATGAAGAATGTACGGCAGGAATAAATGCGTCTGTGACGGCGCGAAGAATAGCGAGATGTTTTTCGGAAAGAGTCATCGTTGTTGCCTTGTGGAGTGGTGGTGCAGAGAAGAATGGTCGTACCGACAACCAAGTAAGCGCAAATCTACATAAAATTTTCACTCTATTTCCTCAAAATCCCACAAAAAAAACAGTCCGTTTGGCAAACCATGGTGGAAAACCAGACGGACTGTTTTTGTAGAAATCAAGAGGAGTTTTATACGTTTCCGGCTGAGTTTACGAACTCATTCAAGTACCCGTTAGTTCATAAACTCATTAAACGTGAGCGAAACGTAGTAGAGTTGACCGACGTAACCCGCGCCAATGTTCGTCCGATAGTCATTGCCGAGCAAATTGTTCGCTCCGATTTTTATAATCGTTTTCCAATCTTTAATAGCATAGTTGATTTGTGCATCAATCACGCCGTAGGAAGGAATCGTGCCTGAGCCAAACGCGGATTGCCAGAGAAACGCTTCTTGCCAACGGTAGTTGACCATAAAGCCAAAGTTCGTTACTAACTCGCGGTTGCTAATGCTAACATTAAAGCGGTTTCTGGGCGTGTTAAATTGCGCTTCAAACTCGCTTCCCGCCTGCTGATTGAGGATAGCAAAATCATTGTATGAGTAGCTACCATCAAGGTCAAAGCCTCTCGGCAATTTATAGGAAAACCCAACCGCTACGCCTTGCGCTGTGATTGTTTCTTGTGCATTGGTGTAGGGGCGGAAGTTTGTGCCTGCCGGAATAAGTCCTGTCGGATTGGCTGCGGTAGCGTTTGCTGCGCGGGTTGTCGGATTTTTGGAAACAACGGTTTGTGCGCCGATGAAGTCATTATAGGTATTGAAATAGCCGTTAATGTCCAGAAAAAGAGTGTTGTCAATAATTCCTTTGTAGCCGAGTTCGATAGCTTGCAAGCGTTCGGGCTTGATATAGGGCAAATTCACGGTTTGCAGGAGAGACTGCGCTGCTGCTGCTCCGCCAATCGTACCCGTAGCTGACAGTGTACCGCCAGCTGCAAGGAATGCTGCGTAAGAAGCGACCGAATATGCGCCGCCTTCATGAATACCGTACTGCTTGGCGTTGCGCGATGTGCTGCCGAGCAAAATTCCCGCACCGGAGGGGAACCAAATAAACTGAGCTTGGGTGTCGGGATTACGAAAGCCGGTTTGGAAGGAAGCACGGATATTGTGTGATTCCGCCACTGTCCATACTGCCGAAACGCGCGGTGTCAATATCGCGTCGAAATTTTCGTTTTTGTCCACCCTGAGCGAACCGGTGAGTTTGAGCTTGTCGTCGAATAAGCGTTTGGCAATTTGGGTGTAAACGCCAAATTCGTTTATGGTTAGCCGTTTGCGACTAGTGCCGTCAAGCTCTTCGTTGAACACCGTGCCGTCGGAGAATAAATCGTAGCGGCGGAAATTACCACCAACTTGAATATCGGCAATATCCGTCAACTCTTTGAAATTGTAGTTAAATTCGCCGTGATACATCTGCGATGTGTTGATAAATCCGGCTCCGGGAGGATTGCGCTGGAAAAGTGACTTCCGAACGGCATTCACAGTATCGCGGAATGCTTGTGAGTCGGAAGTGGGTCTTCCGTTGTCGGCGGCCGCGCGTGCCGCGTTCTGTGCTGCTTGGATTTGTGCATCGGTAGGCGTTGCCCCGACCGACCAAATCGGTACCATTGCCCCAACAAACGTGCCGAGATACGTCGGAACCCAGCGTGTGCTTGACGGGCTAAACCGCTCGTTGACAAAAGCACCAAGAGCCGAGAGATTGTAAGAATCGCCTGCACCGGAGAAGGTTGCGTAAGCACGAACGAAGAAGTTATTGCCCTTAAATTCCAGTTTGTGGAATTGCTCCGAAAAACCGCGCAGAATATATTTTTCTGCGCCTTGGTAGAGACTTGATCCGCTGCCAAATCGGTAGTTATACGATGCTTCCACGGAATTGCTGATGCGATAATTGAGTGCTACGTCAGCTTTCAAATTCCGAGCTTGAAATCCATCATCGAATGCTCTGATAAGGTCTTGTTCTTTGATACCGGTGCGTTTCAAGTTCAAACCGCCGATTCTTGTGTTCAGCGCAATCACCTGATTGCGCAAGGGTGCAAGTGCCGGATTAGCAAGTGCTGCGGTAATGGGAACGGCAATGGGAGTTTCATCGCCGTAGAGGTTCAGTCCGTCGAAGTTTGACCGCCATTGGTTGAGTGCTGGATTGCCCGACGCTTGGCGGTGCGTGTCGTAATCGTTTCCTTGCCAGTCCGTGCCCGTGAGATAAGAAAGATTAACTTTGAATGCAAAATTATCGCCAATCTGTGCGGCATAGCGAACGGCAGCGCTGAGATATGGATTTGCTCCGGCGGCGGCAGAATTAGTCATGCCGCCTTTTACCTGTGCGCTAATGCCTTGATAGTCAAAGGGGTTTTTGCTCGACATAAGCAAAATACCGTTAAAAGCGTTGGGTCCGTAGAGTGCCGATGCGGCTCCGGGAACAAGTTCCATGCTTTCGGCATCTAATTCGCCAATGCCGACAAGATTGCCGGTGGGAAAATTCAAGAGGGGGTCGGCTACGTCCATACCGTCCACGAGTTGTACAAAGCGCGTATTGGCAATCGTTGCAAAACCGCGTGTATTGAAGGTTTGGAAGGTCAGTGAACCGGTATACGTTTGTACGCCCTTCAGGTTTGCCACGGCATCGTAATACTCTGCGGTGGGAGCGTTTTGAATAGATTTAATATCAACTTTTTCGACGGTGACGGGCGATTGCATGATGCTTTCAGGCACTCTGGAAGCCGATATGACAATATCTTCCCCGCGAATGGCTTTTTCTTCCAACTGAATCTTCAGGTCTTCTGCGCTTGCGGTGATGGGAACTTCTTTTGTAGAAAAGCCAATAATGGAAAATACGAGTTTGAGCGGCGGAGCAACGGATGTTTTTAAGGCAAATTTCCCTTTTGTATTGGAGATAGTTCCCGCCACCGTACCTTTAATCGCAATTTTCACTCCGGCAAGTGGATTACCTTCTTTATCGGATACCATGCCGGAAACGGATATGTCTTGTGCAAACGCAGTCTTCGAGAGGATTACCGAGACTGGCAAACTGAGCAGTACCACCATTACAACAGAAAGAACAACTCTTTTCATAACTCCACCACACAAATAAGATTTGGAAAGGACGAATTATCGAAGCACTAGGATATTCTGAGTGCGAAGCGCAGAACCAGCCTTGAAGGGATGTGGCAACTTTATTCCCTGATTACAACCATTGAGACTCAGAATTTCGGAAGTTTTTCAGGAGACACATTACGGAATTCAACGTAAATATTCAAAAGAAAACTGCAACAGCAATATTCTTTTTTGGAGGGGACTGCAAGAAGCATGGAAACGTGCTTTATTATTCACGAAGCGTTCGACTTACTCTTTTCGTCCCAGCACAAAATACGTTTTCATTGCGCCTTTGCCCTTTACTTCAATAGTGCCGCGTTCTTCAAAATCGAAAAGGTCTTTGAGTGCATTATACGTGGTTTCGGAGCATTGCACCCTGCCCGGCTCACCGCTTGATTCCATGCGGCTTGCGGTGTTCACGGTATCGCCCCAAAGGTCGTAGGCAAATTTTTTCTCGCCGATAACTCCTGCTGTGAGATAGCCGGTATGTATGCCCGCGCGTATGCTGATAGGTAGGTGCTCTTTTTCTGCTAAGTCTTGAATTGCCAGCATAATATCCAGTGCCATGTCCGCTACTGCTTCGGCGTGATAGTCGCTCTGAATCGGTACACCCGCCACTGCCATGTATGCGTCGCCGATGGTTTTGATTTTCTCTACACCGTGTTTTTCGGCGAGTTTATCGAACTCGGAAAACATCCGATTCAGCATATCAATCAACTCTTCTGCCGACACACGCGAGGCTATTTTGGTGAATCCAACCATATCGGTAAAGAGTACCGTTGCGCTGTCGAATGTATCCACAATCGTAGTTTCGCCCCATTTTAAGCGCTCTGCAATGGATGGCGGCAAAATGTTCAAAAGAAGGTCTTCGGATTTATTGCGCTCGCCTTCCAGCACCGAACTGAGGATATTGATTTCATCCAGCGATTGCTGCAACTTGTTATTCTTTTCCTTGATTTCCGCCGTGCGGTCTTCTACCTGCTTTTCCAGCCATGCGTTGCGTGCTTCAATGCTACGAATTCTCATGCGATAAAGCACAAAGCCCACGCAAATCACGCTTGCTGCCGATAATCCAATGAACCACCACGTGCGCCAAATCGGAGGGGTAACAATCACGCGAAAGGATGCTCCGGTTTCGTTCCATGCGCCGTCGTTATTCGCTGCGCGGACGTGGAAAGTGTACTCGCCGGCATCAAGACTGGTGTAGGTGGCTTCTCGGCGATTGCCGCAGGCTATCCAGCTTTTGTCCATGCCCTCCATACGGTAGGCGTACACGTTGGCATCGGGGGTATTAAAGTCCAGTGCCACAAACGAGAACGAAACCGTACTTTCGTCGTAGCGAAGAGTCAGTGTGCGCTCTGCAGCGATGACGGAATCGGTCAGCATTTCTTCGCGCCCGAATTTTTTAACAGACGTTATCTCTATTGGTGGCGGCATGGTATTGATGCGCACACCACGCGGGAAGAAGCTATTGAAGCCATTTGTGCCGCCGAAAAACATTTCGTCCTGTGGGCTTTTGAACGCTGAGGCATGATGAAACTCGCGCCCCTGCAAGCCATCGTCAACGTTGAATGTGCGCACGACCTTGCGCGTCTCAATGTCAATTTCTGCTAGTCCCTGTTTTGTGCTGACCCAAAGATGCTTTTTATCATCTTCCAGAATCGCGCTCACAAGATTGCTTGGCAGTCCTTCGCGTTCGGTAATAGCAAAGAGCGACGCGCTGTCTATCGCTGTCATTAAGCCGTTTTTCGTGCGGTAATGCAAGAGACCATGCCCACGTGTACCCAGCCAGAGGTCGCCTCCGGCATCTTGGTGCATTGTGCGAATAGCATACGAGGAGAGTAAGCGGCGCTGCACAACACCTTTTGTGCGGTCAAATTCTGATATACCCGTCGGCGTTCCCAGTAAAAGCTGTCCCTGTGCGGTTTCCAGCATAGATAAAATACGCTTGCCGGAGCTTTTCGTGCCACTGGCGAGCGGGACGGAAAAGGCATTTACACTTGTGCGGTCAGGAGTAATGCGGTAGAGTGGCATTTCGTCGCCCGTTGCCCAGAGAGCGCCCTCGCGGTCTTCAAAGAGGAGTTGAATTGTTGCTTCGGAAGGAATCTTCGTAAAGCGCGTAAATGCTTGTCGGGAAGAATTCCAAACCCAAAGACCATTGCCGACGGTTCCTGCCCAAAGTTGCTTTTTATGGTCAAGGCGAAGCGCCCATGCGGTGTCAGTGCCGATTTTATCTTTTCGGAAATATGTCCACGCACCCGTTGAACGACTGAGACGGTTCACGCCACCGGTTTGCGTTGCAAGCCAGAGATTATCGCCATCTTCGGTAATATCGCGGATGTAACCGCTATTCAGACTGGTATTCTCTTTGAGCAAATTCACGGCGTAATGAACAAATTTTTGCCGAAAAGGCGAATATTTGTTCAGTCCGTAGAATGCCGTGCCGACCCACACCACACCTGATGCGTCTTGCTGAATGTGCTGAATAATATTGCCGGAAAGTGTTTGAAGATTGCGAAGGTCGTGCGTCATGGTCTCGGCAACATGCCAAGAGTCGGCTTGTTGTTGTGTCTTGCGGATGATAGCTACCCCGTTCTCTGTGCCGACCCAGACCTCGCTCGAATTTTCGCCCGAACTAAGAACGCAAATGCTTCGTATTTGCTTGCTTGGCAAGCCGTCCGTGATGTGCTGAACGCGCTGTGTGGAGAGTGTGAACGCAAACACTCCGTTTGTACTTGTTCCAAGCCAGAGCGTGACAGGGCGTGCAGCGCTATCTATGTGCATAGCACAATGAGTAATAGTTCCTTGTATGCCACATTCTGTCTTGGCTAGAGAGGCTTTGGCAGCATCATAAAGGTAGAGACCGCCCGTACAGGCAAGCCAATAGCGATTGGTCGTGCCATCACGTCCGATGCAGCGCACATCAAGCGTAGAAGGAAGCGACGGAACACGCTGAAGTATGAATAAGTTTTGAGGAGAAGCAATAAATAAGCCGTTCTTTGTGCCAATTAGTATGGAGCCGTCTGTTTTTTCTGCAAATGCCTGCGCCTCAGTTTCAATACCATTGGGGAAAAGGAGCGCTTCAAACTTGGTTGTTTGTGCAGAAAAGCGAGAGACGGTGCGACGATTCCCCGTCGCAAGCCAAAGATAGCCACGCGAATCCTCATAGACCGCAACCACGCTTTGTGCTCCTGTGCCTAACGAATCCGGCAGCGTTTGGCGAAATGGCGTAAAGGTAATGCCGTCATACCGATTCAAGCCGTCTTCAGTGCCGACCCACAGCATTTTCGTATGGTCTTGGAAAATGTAATTCACGTTTGCGCTCGACAATCCCTGTTCGACCGAAAGTCGCTCAAAATGGATGGGTTGGGCGTAAAGCCAAACCCCCGCGCTGCTGAATATGCAGAGCAGAAAACAAGCATACATTGCTTGACGTAAATGATGAGGGGCGGTGTGAGTGGTCATGCGTTAAAAAGAAAAATATGCCTGATGAGAGGTGCGTCCGGGCGCGAAGAAATATAGAGAAATTCAGGCTTGCTCACAATGATTTTGTTCCGAGGTTCTACTCGTTCAGTGCAATCAACCTTTATACCGACGTTCCCGCTTTAAGCATTTCCGCCCGTTCTGCCAGTTGTAATTGTCGTATTACCGATTCTATCTCGCCGTTGACGACTTCTTGCAAAGCGTAATTTTTTGCATCTCCCTCTAAACGGTGATCGGTAACGCGGTTTTGTGGGTAATTATAGGTACGGATTTTGTCGGAACGGTCGCCGCTTTTGACCATATCTTTGCGTGAGGACGACATTTCGGCGGCTTGCTTGGCGACTTCCAGTTCGTAGAGTCTTGCGCGAAGCACTTTCATTGCTTTATTGCGATTTTTGAGTTGGGAGCGCTCGTCTTGGCATTGCACCACCAAGCCTGTGGGCAAGTGAACAAGCCGCACGGCAGTCTCTACCTTGTTTACGTTTTGACCGCCTTTGCCGCCGGAGCGAAAAATATCAATGCGGAGATCACTTTCGTTGATATGAACTTCCACATCGTCCACTTCCAGCATAATCGCTACGGTTGCAGCTGAAGTATGGGTGCGCCCGCCGGATTCGGTTTCGGGTACGCGCTGCACACGGTGAACACCGCTCTCGTACTTCATCATCCCAAAGGCTTCTTCGCCCGCGAGTGAAAAGATAATTTCTTTGTAGCCGCCGCGTTCACTTTCGTTGAAATCAATAATTTCCGTTTGCCAACCCTTTTTGTCGGCAAAGCGTTGATACATTCGGAACAGGTCGCCGGCAAAAATTCCCGCTTCGTCGCCGCCCGTACCGGCGCGAATTTCGACGATACAATTCTTGTCGTCGTTGGGGTCGCGGGGGAGCAGGAGAACTTGTAGCTCAGATTCTAAGCGCTCTTTGGTCTCAGCGAGGTCGTCTAGTTCTGAGGCGGCAAGCTCTTTCAGTTCTGCATCCATGCCGGGTGTGGCGAGGAGTTCTTTGTTATCGCGTAAGTTTTTGCTTGCGCTGAGATATTCTTCGGCTACTTTGACAATACTTTCAAGGCGTTTGTGTTCGCGGGAAAGTTCGCTAAAGCGCTTGTAATCGTTGAGAATATCCGGTGCGGCAAGCAAGTTTGTCAATTCGCCAAAACGGGCGATAATGGCTAAAAGTTTTTCTTCCATCGTGCGGGCGATTTCGTCAGTTAGGTGAGATAATAGCGTTGTTACGGACGTAAACTTACGACTTTTCACGGAAAAAAGGGCTTCAATTCAAGGGAGTATTTTTTCCTTTCCTTTCATCGCACGCAGAATTGTGCTGGGCGGAAAGCGCGAATGTGGAAAGGTTTGTGGAAAGACCTGTGGAAAAGTGTCGGATTTTCCACTGATTTTCCACATTTTTGTAAAGCGCACTGTGTGAAATCGGTGTAAAGAATTTTGTACACTTCGATAGCTCTGCTAGGAATTTTTTCGGCATATTGCAGTCTATCTAACATTTATCAGCACGGCGATTTCATAACTCTGTTTGCGTCCTACTTCAGCCTCTGGTGCGAATATTGCTGCATCGCCATCAGAAAATTGTATAAGAATAACATTGCTCATTTACTGCTCAATATCGTGGCAAATTTCATGGATGAAACGCGCCGTGATGGAGAAATTATTGTCTCGAAACTAACGGACAACCGTTCACGTTCTGCCAATAACGTTCTCCAACTCGCGGCTATCGGCGACAAAGTACCACCCCATTCTGCTGACGCGGAAGCGGCGGTGCTTGGTGCTATCATGCTCGACCGCAACGCCCTCTCCAAAGCAACCGAAGTCTTGGAAGCGGAATCTTTTTACAAAGAAGCAAACCGTAAGATTTTTGAGGTTATGCTTTCGATGTCCGAGCGAAATATCACGATTGACCTTGTGTCTTTGGGCGAGGAACTTCGCCGCCGGAGTATGCTTGAAGCAATTGGCGGAACCTTTACGCTGCTGCAAATCAATGCCGGAACGCCGACTGCGGCTAATGTGGACAATTACATTCGTATCGTCCAAGAACATGCGCTCAAGCGTCAGTTGATAAGTGCCGCATCAGAAGTGCTTGCCCGCGCCTACGACCCCGCCACGGACGCTCTGGAGGAGATTGACAAAGCAGAAAGCGAGATTTTTCGCATTGCCGAAAAACGCCTCAGCAAAAGCTATATCGGCATGAATAAGCTCGCCAAGGATACCTTTGCGACGATAGCAGGTATGGTCAATGGCGAGAAGAACGATAGTAGCGTCAACACGGGATATGCAAAATTAGACGATATGCTGGGCGGCTTCCGCAAGTCGGATTTTATTATCATTGCTGCCAGGCCGTCCATGGGGAAAACCGCCGTAGCCTTATCCATTGCTCGCAATGTCGCTATGGAAAGCAATGTGCCGGTGGCATTTTTCTCTATTGAAATGGCGAAAGAGCAGCTTACCATGCGCCTTTTGAGTGCGGAAGCCCGCGTGAGTACCCATAAACTTCTGACCGGGAATATCAAGCCGGACGACCTACCACGCTTGGCTACGCAAATGGGGCGTTTGTCAAAAGCACCTATTTTCATTGACGACAGCCCTTCCCTTTCCGTCATGGAACTTCGGGCAAAGTGCCGCCGTCTGAAAACAGAGCAGAACATTGGTCTGGTGATGATAGACTATCTCCAACTCATGCACGCCGCGCTGAACAAAGGCGACAGCCGTGAGCGCGAAATCTCCATTATCTCCCGTTCGCTGAAGCAAATTGCGAAGGAGCTGAATATACCCGTCGTGGCGCTGGCACAGCTTAATCGTGGGCTGGAAGGACGCAGCGACAAGCGCCCGATGCTTTCGGACTTGCGTGAGTCGGGTTCGCTGGAGCAGGATGCAGACGTGGTGATGTTCGTCCACCGCCCCGAATACTACGGCATTGCCACCTTTGAGGAAGATGGCGCACCGACGGAAGGCGCGGCAGAACTTATTATCGGGAAGCAACGGAATGGTCCCGTGGGTTCGGTACGCCTTGCGTATGTGAAAGAGTACACGCGCTTTGAGAATCTGGCATTCGGACAAGACGCGCCGCCGGACTACAACACGAGTATCTCGGACTTTAACGCCGTGAAATTGATGAATGATGATGCGCCGTTTTGAGAAAGCTCAATAAAAAAGCCCTGAACGGGTGTTCAGGGCTTTTTTTGATTACTTTTTGTTATTTGGGCTAAAAGCACCCTGTGCTAATAAAGCCAAAATCGCAACATTCTCAGGATTTTCTCTAACTCGAAGTTGATCGTACTCTTCAAAGTCCTTTATTGGATTTGGAAAAGGCTTAGAGCGCTTAGGAAACATATTTATTTTTGACAGCAAGTCTTCCTGAATTTTTGACTGGATCTGGGTCGAACTTATTTGGCTGTATTGCTCGGGTGATTGTTTTGCCAGTTCAGCGCTCCGTTTTTTATAGAAATCTTGGAGCCATAATTCCTTAGCTTTTTCATTATAGGTAATAGCTTCAAAGTTCTTTTGTGCAACATCAATTATCTTCTCTGGTGACCAATAGCCAATCAGCATAGGCAATATTGCGGCTTTGACATTTGGATCAAGATAATTTTTATGTCTAATAAGAACATCCATATAATAGCCCACGGCTTGTTGTACTTCAGGTGTTGGTTTCTGAAGGAGAAAATAGACATTTAGCATTGTTGTCGCAACCATCTGGTGAACATGAAAAGCACCAAAAGTACCTTCTGTTTTAGCGATGCACTCTTGCGCTGCTTTGTGTACTTCTTGCCATGATTTCATTTGCGGCGCTAGTTTGCCAAATTCAGACATTACCTTTTCTTCGGGCTTATCTCGTATTTCCTGAAGACATTTATTCATTTCAGCTACTGTTGATAAGCCAAGCGTTTCCGGAAACTTAATTGACGAACTAAAAGCCAATGATGAGTTTGTTGTATAACGATACTCATATTGAGTGTCTGAGAAAGGTTTTATCCCAATAATATCATCTTGCTTACCATTGCCCACGCCGCTTGTAGCGCATGAAACTATGAGAATGGCGAAGAGACCACAAACATAAATGTGGTATAATTTTCTACTGGTATTATTCATAAAAGATTAGCTCCTTCTATTGAAAAGAATGAATTATTTAGTAGCCGCCATTACACGAAAGGTAGCACCACAATCAAGCGTGGAGGTTAAGGATTATCCATTCTGGACTTGTTTTCTCGGTCGTCCTCGTTTTTTTGGCTTCTGGTATAATGGTTCAGGGCATTGGTACTGCAACAGCTCCAAGACCGTCCAGCGATGGTCAGTCAGTCCCGAGTCCATAGCAGGTGTGCGTTGCACCCATTGGTAGTTTCGTTCATTGACAAAAAGTTTTGTGCGCAAACTCTGATGCCATGAGCAGAAGTTATAGACCGTCCCGATGAGGTATATCGCGGGTGTAAGTGTCGTTGCCTCATGCAAGAGCGCCCGTGTTCTGCGCGTACAGCAGGCGAGGCGCGAGCGCAGCGTTGCATTGAAGCGCTCAATGAAGGCAGTGTTCAGTACGCCATCGGCTTTGCCCTGCGAGCGTGTTATCAAGCGCTCTGCTGCTTGGTCTGTACCGCGAACGATGGTGCGCTGGATAGAGGCAAGACGACCGGCGATGTTCTGCTTGATGACGCGCCCAAAGACCAACGGTGACCACTCGACTAAACGCGGTCTGCCCGGCTTGCCCGTAGGAATGGCACTGCGAAATGCCGCCGCAAACGCGCTCGGATACGCGGCAAAGCCATCAAAAGCAATGAGCATTGCTCGGCAGAGCGTCCACGCTTTGACCTTCAACGCAAGAGCATGAACAAGCGACCAATCTCGGTGTTCGCTTACTTCCGCACCAAGCCAGAAGCGGGTTTGAACACTGATCGCCATCGCAATCCAAAGAATCATACCTTGCGCTTTCAGGCGGATTTCGTCGGCTTGTACCTGCGCTAACTCCATCGGACGGCTTTCTGCCTCATGGACGCGCTGGCAATGTTCGCCGGATTCTTTCTGCCACGCACCAACGGTACGCTCGTCGAGATGATACGTTGCGACGATAGCCTGCAGGGGGCAACCATGCGCTAATAAGCTGACCACATCCGCAATACAACGATGCTCATGCTGCTTGCGATAGAGCGGGCTTCCGATGGTTTGGGCAAACGTTTTTCCACAGCGATGACAAATATATCGTTTGTCTTTTTGGCTGTGAACACCGATATTGCCGTTGTCATATAAGCCACGATGCTCACACTGAGGATTGTGGCAACATTGATGCTTCGGGTTCATTGTTCATCTCCGATGATGTTGGTATGAAGAGGTTTGAAGTTCTTCAATATCGGCACAATGAACCCTTTTTTTTTACTTTTTTTGCTGCTCCACGCTTGATTGTGGTGCTACC
>JANYDO010000396.1 GCA_025363605.1 Candidatus Kapaibacterium sp. | reverse complement strand
TTAAGTTAAGCGTAACTGCATGATGTATCGAGTCTTACTCATTCGCCCCCTTGATAAAGGGGGAACGGGGGATTTAGATTTTATGCGCCTTTCGACAAATCCCCCACTCGCTGCGCTCGTCGCCCCCTTTGTCAAGAGGGGCTGATTTAATGCAGTTTTCAGCCTTAACTTAATGACATTGTCCCTTACTATTTACTATGAAAATTTTCCTTGAGAGCATCGTCATGGCGTTTGATGCCGTCCGCGCGAATAAGCTGCGGTCGGGATTAACACTGCTCAGTATTGCTATTGGTATCTTTGCGATTATTGGCGCAGGAACTGCTGTTACGTCGCTGAATAACTCTGTTAATGGTGAACTTGCTTCGTTGGGGCAAAACACCTTTCAGATTCGCCGCCGTCCCAGTATTATTATGTCCAACCGCGAATGGCAGAAATATCGTAATCGCAAGCCTATTGATTTTGCGCAGGCACGTGAGTTTAAGCGACTCATGGCAGAGAGTGCCGAAGCTATTAGTGTAAATGACAATGAAAATCAGCTTATCGTGAAAGCAAATAATCTTTCAACTGACCCGACAGTGACCGTAGAAGGTATTGACGAAGCATATTTTGTTTGTAACAATGTCATTATTGACGAAGGGCGCGAGTTTACAGCCGAGGATATTAATCTTAATCGTAACGTTATTATTATTGGACGCGATGTCGCCGAGCGCTTGTTTCCTTTTGGCTCGCCACTTGGTCAGCAAGTTTCGGTGAAAGGGCATCGCTTTACGGTTATCGGTTTACAGAAAAAGCGCGGCTCCGTTCTGGGATCAAGTCTGGATGACGTTGTCTATGTGCCGCTTTCTATCTATCAGAAATATTTCGCTGAATTTATCAGTTTGACCATATACGTCAAAGCGCCAAACAAAGAGGCGTTGAACTTTGCAACAGACGAAGCAATAGGTTCTATGCGTACTTTGCGCAATGTAAAGCCTGGCGACGACAACAACTTTGAAATTGAAACAAACGAATCACTCGCTACTTCATTTGCAGGATTCACGAGTTATCTGACCATGTTTGGCTTTGCTTCGGGCGCGATTGCGCTTATTGCGGCAGGCGTGGGAATTATGAACATTATGCTCGTTTCCGTCAAAGAGCGTACCCGTGAAATCGGCGTTCGCAAGGCAATCGGTGCAAAGCGTTGGAACATTATGAGCCAGTTTGTTATTGAAGCAATAACGCTTTGTCAGATTGGTGGGGTCTTCGGGATTATCTTGGGCTTGATAGGTGGTCTCGCGCTCGGTTCTGCACTTGGCTTCAGTTCTGCTGCCGTCCCGACAGAATGGGTAATTGGCAGCGTGGCGATTTGTACATTTCTGGGGATTCTTTTTGGTAGTTACCCTGCATGGAAAGCGGCTTCGCTTGATCCGATTGAAGCACTTCGCTATGAGTAAATGTTCGCTTTGACATTATTCTATCAGACGCAGCAATAAGCCATCGCGCATCTTTGAGGCAACAAGCCGATAGTGTTTTCCCTCGACAACGTGCGGCAGCGTTAGCTTTTGGTGCTGCTCCACAATCGTTTTGCATTGCTCAAAAAGTGGCTGAAAGTCCGGTAAAGCACTATTCATGCGCTTTCCGGTAAAGTATTCGACCGAGCGGTGATATGCCATATTCCACGCATTATTGGCGAGGATACACTCGAAATCGCTGATTTGTCCGTAACCATTTCGACTCGCTCTCCAAACGGACACACAGTCCGGTGTCGCATGGAATACGTCGGCATAGACATCTTCGGACTGACGTGTTTTGCCTTGCATAGAAAGCATCCGTTCACCAAGCGTGTTCACGGCGGCAATAATAGGTTTCACGTCCGCAGTCTTACCGGGCGGAATGCGGTGGTAAAAGTCGCCTAACGAAAGTTTCTCCACGCCCTCTACAATCGGCTTTAATGCTCGCCAATGAGCAAAAAGTGCCCAAAGTGCTGCCGCTATAAATATCGTCATTGCTCCTCCGAGTCCGTAGAGCAAGAGGTAGGCTGTCTCGTGATATTGCTTCGGTACAGCCTCGTATTGCTTAATGTTGGCTGTTCGTGCTGTACGTTGTAATCTCTGAATGAGGTTGGTGATAGTGTCCGCCGCATTTGCTACTTTGCCCTTAATAAGAACATATGCGGCAATTTTTATCCCTTGGTCGCGTCGCATAGCAATTGCTTGATTTGACTCCACAATCTTCTTGTCAAGAACAATGTCGAGAAAATCCAGTGTAGAAGCGGCTTCCGACGTGAGAGGTTGCATGAGTAATCGTAGTTGCTTTGCCGTAAGCGGGACTTCACCGACTGTCCGTGCATAGAGTGTAAGATGCGTCGAGTCGCCTGTAATGATATAGCTCCGCACACCCGTCTCCATACCGATAAACTGCGCTAGGAGCTTGTCCGATTCCGCTTGTATGCGCTCAGTGCGGTCATCGTGCCGTATAGACATCTGTATTTCATCTATGCGCTGCCAAATAAAATAGACAGTTCCTGCGCCAACAAGAAGGGCAAGAATAATGCCGAATGCGAGACGTTGGGCAAAAGACATAATCGTAGCAAACAAAGATATAAAAATGCCCTGCAAACACGCAGGAATGCAGGGCTTTGTAATACACCAAAGAGAGTAAGAAATGGTCTTTTACTCTCCGTCTTTCATGTTCTTAATGAATTACTTTTCCCAAGCGGCTAGGGCGCAACGTTGCGAATTTCTCGAAGAGATTCGGTAAATTTGTTTCCCATGACCAATAGACGATAAGCGGCGTACCAACAACGTCATCCATCGGTACAAAACCCCAGTAGCGGCTGTCAAGGCTGTTGTCGCGATTGTCGCCCATGCCGAAGCAGTAATCACGCTCGACTGTGTAACGCGATGCTTCTTTATTGTCAATCAGGATTTTTCCGTCATTCGTTGTCACTTCATGTCCCTCACGGCGGATGAAAATTTCCCATTGTACGAGATTGGTCGGCGTGAGTTCGATAACGTCACCTTGCTTGGGGATGCGAAGAGGACCATAATTATCGCGTGTGAAGCCTGCACCGACGGGGAAGGTACGGAAACGGTCGTCAGAATCAGACGATTCGATAAAATTGCTCAAACGACCTTCAGACGGGAATGCGGAAGCAACACCATTGATAAAAATTTGCTTATTGCGGATGGTTAGCGTATCTCCTGCCGTTGCTACGCAGCGCTTGAGATAATACTGAAACTCCTGTGGCTTCGCTTCTTCGCGGTTTCCGGGGAAAATAAATACAATCACATCGCCTTTGACCGGCTTGCGCAAGCCCGGAAAGCGGTAGTACGGAATGGGAATGTTCAAAATCGGAATCATCTGCGGTGTAGAAGGACCGAAGATAAATTTGTTGACGAAGAGAAAATCGCCCGTCATCACGGTGCTTTCCATTGAGCCGGTTGGCACAACGAAGGAAGCGACAAGTACGCCGTTCAGAATCATGACCATCACAAAAGCGCCGATAATTGTCCGTGTCCACGAAAGCGCAATTTCGCCCAATGACTGGGGTGCGTCATTGGTAGGAGCATCAGATTTGCCGCCTACTTGCTTTTTTTCAAGACTGATGCGCTCTTGTGCTGTGGTCTTGCCGGAGGCTTTACCGTTTTTCTTTGCGTCGCGTTTTGCTTCGGCGCGAATTTGTTCGAGAGATTTTGCCATAGTTAGAGATGAAAAGGTGGTGTGCGCTTGGCTTCAGAAGCCGATAATCGCGCGGTTATTTCGTATTGAGAACGTGCCGGGAAATGTAATCAAATGTAACCCAAGATGATACGCGGAAATGCGCGTGAAGATTCAGAACGCGAACTTAATCGCTGTCAAGGCTAAGAACCGCCAAGAATGCCTCTTGTGGCACTTCTACGCGCCCGATTTGCTTCATGCGCTTTTTGCCTTCTTTTTGTTTATCAAGAAGTTTGCGTTTTCGGGAAATATCGCCGCCGTAGCACTTCGCCAGTACGTTCTTGCGAATAGCGCTGATGTTATCACGGGCGATAATTTTCGCACCGACAGCAGCTTGAATTGCCACGTCGAACATTTGACGTGGAATAAGTTCTTTCAGTTTCGCGCAAAGTTTTCGTCCCCAGTCGTACGCTTTGTCGCGGTGAACGATGCTGGAAAGCGCATCCACAGGCTCGCCGTTCAAGAGAACGTCCAGTTTCACCAAGTTCCCCGGACGCACGTCTATGATTTCATAATCGAACGAAGCGTAGCCTCGTGTGCCGGACTTTAATTTGTCGTAAAAATCGAAAATCACCTCGCCAAGTGGTAGCTCGAAGAGCATTTCTACGCGGGTTTCGGTGATGTAGTTTGTTGCCAAAAATATGCCGCGTCTGTCCATACAGAGCTTCATAATTGCACCGATATAGTCTGTCGGCGTAATGATTTGCGCCTTGATAAATGGCTCGTAAATTTCCTCAATGGACGTTACATTTTCCGGCATTTGTGAGGGCGATTCTATCCAGTCCTCTTCGCCGTTGGTCTTGACCAATTTGTAGCGCACCGTCGGAACGGTTGTTACGATTACCTGCTCAAATTCCCGTTCCAAGCGCTCCTGCACAATTTCCATATGGAGCAAGCCCAAGAAGCCGCATCGGAAGCCGAATCCCAGCGCTGCGGAACTTTCCGGCTCAAAAGTAATTGCCGAGTCATTCAAGGACAATTTTTGTAATGCCTCGCGCAAATCCTCGAAATCATCACTGTCGGCGGGATAAATACCGCTAAAAACCATTGGTTTTACTTCTTTGAAGCCCGCAATACGCTCACCTTTGTTTTCGGGGTGCGTAATGGTGTCGCCGACTCGCGTATCGTGAAGGTTCTTCACGCTTGCTGTGATATAGCCTACATCGCCCGCCGAAAGCTGTCCGGTGGGCATACGGCTCATTTTCATATAGCCGCATCCCTCGACTTCATAGGTTTTATCGGTGGCGTAGAAGTAAATTTTGTCTTTATCGCGGAGCGAACCGTCAATAATGCGCACATTCACGACTACGCCTACATATGGGTCAAAAATTGAGTCGTAGATAAGAGCGCGGAGCGGTGCATTGGGGTCGCCTTTGGGTGCGGGGATACGTGCGACGACGGCTTCTAAAATATCGTCAATGCCGATGCCTGTTTTGCCCGAAGCCATGACCATATCTTCTTCGTTGCAACCAATCAAATCCATAACCTGTTGTTTGACTGATTCTATCGTCGTGACGGCACTGGGAAGGTCAATTTTGTTGATAACGGGAATAATTTCCAAACCTGCTTCGATAGCCAAATAGAGATTGCTAATAGTTTGTGCTTCTACGCCTTGCGTTGCATCCACCACAAGCAATGCGCCTTCGCAAGCCGCGAGGGAGCGCGAAACTTCATACGAAAAATCCACGTGTCCGGGTGTGTCTATCAGGTTCAGTGTGTAATCCTCACCAGCGCGTGATGTATAGCGCATCTGAATAGCGTGGAGCTTAATAGTAATGCCACGTTCTTGCTCTAAGGGATTGCTATCGAGCATTTGATTCATGGTCATCTCACGCTTTTGCAGCGTACCGGTTTGTTCCAAAAGGCGGTCGGCAAGCGTGGATTTGCCGTGGTCAATGTGAGCTATGATACAAAAATTACGAAGGTGCTTCATGGATAAGGTGTTAGGTGTAGTGCGTTGGTATGGCGAAAAGTTCAGCAAATGGTTGATACAAACTGCAAGATACGATTTCTCTCAACGCTGTACAAACCTTGTTTTGAGACTTCTTTTGCCACGCCGCTCCAATACAAGAATTCTTTTGTGAGGAAAGAAGAGAAAGAGATTCTTCGGAAAGCGTAGGTAATGGGTAGGCAGATGCTCCTGAGAAATTTACGGTTAGGACTTTCGCAAATCGCATCTGTCATACCGACGTAGGTCGGTATCCATGACGTGTACACGTTGCCGATAGATTCCGACCTGCGTCGGAATGACAGCAAACATAGACAGTTTGCGAAAGTCCTA
>JANYDO010000377.1 GCA_025363605.1 Candidatus Kapaibacterium sp. | reverse complement strand
CAAGATGTTCGGCGAAACGTTGGTAATCACCGGACGTGGAAGGTTGTTGACAACGAATGGCAAGGAAGCGGACTGACCGTTAAGGTTCAGAACCGTCAAATTACCACTAACAACACCAACAGGAGCTTCTACGCGAGCGGTAAGTGTACCGTCAGCGTTGCGGATAACACTCTTAACTGTCAGACCGATGTTGCCAACGGAGAAGAGCGATTGAGCTGAGAAGTTGTTACCATTGACGCTGATAGTGAATGGGCTAAGGTTACCGGAGGTGGTAGCTGGCGAAAGGCTCGTGAGAACCAATGCCGGAGGTGTCGAAACGGTAACGGTGGTCGAAACCGGCAAGCGGTCAAGACTGGTTACGGTGAAGACAACGCTACCGACGTTACGAACCACTTGACCCGGAACAGTAGCAACAATACGAGTTGTTGAGCTGGATGTAGGGGTAATGGTGGAGGTGATACCGGAACCTGCAGCAACAAGGCGCGGTGTCAAGACACCAAACGCTGTACCGTTAATCGTAACTTCCACATCACCGAGACCAGCAGGGATCGGGCTTGGGGTTACGGTAAAGATAACCGGCAACTGAAGCGGTCCACCCAAGAAGGTGAACGGCGTTGCAGCTGTGGATGAGCCACCTGTTTGTGTTACGACAACGTTGCCAGTAGCAGCGTTGGAAGGAACCACAACGCGAAGGGTATCAACGCCGGATGAACCACCGCTAACAAGCGTAACGTTAGCAGCAGGAACAGTCACACCACCCAAGCTCACACTTGCACCAGGAGCCAAACGAGCACCAACGATGGTAACCGTAGCGCCGGAAGATTGTGCCGGAGGAGTAAAGGTGATTGTGCCTGGTGACGGTTGCGACGATACGATGATCGGCGTGTTGTTCAAGTTGTTGGTTGCAATTTGCGTAATGGTTACACCTGAGCGGAGGTAACCGGCAAATGTCGGATCACTAGCAGCAGCACCAGCACCGGACGCAATCGTACCCGATGTCGTTGTGAAGGCGCTTGTCACTGCCAATGAGCGATTGAAACCAGCATTTTCTTGAGCAGGCAACCAGAGTGGGGTAACGCTAACAGCAAAACCAGGGGTTACACCCGTGTTTTGTGTGACGTTCCACTGTTGGTTCACGATAGGCTGACGCAATACTGCGCTGCCCGTAGCAAACGGAGCTGCTTGAGTAACAGTACCAGCTGCCACAACGCTAAAGGAAGCAGGAGAAGCATTATTACTAATGTTAATCGGAGCAAATACCGTAGCTGAAGGACCGACAGGGAAGGTTGAGTTACCAACGTTACCCAAGGTCAAAGCACCGGGAGCTGTAATGAAATACTGTGTTGAACCGGAGTTCAAAAGTGTACCCAAGACGCTTGCGGACTGAGTCAATGTCAGTTTGTTTGCGCTACCACCGGTAAAGTCAAACAAGCCAGCGCCACCAATAAAGAGTGGAGCAGAGGTAACGGTAAGAGAACCAGCACCAGTATTTGCCGGCGTGTTGCCAGCAAGACGCATTGTACCATTAAACGGATTAGCGGACGAACCGAAGTATCCGCCGGGAAGCGAACCACCATTGAAGCCTGCACCAAGGTTCAAGACGCTGTTGGTAGCGCTTGTGCCAAGGATAAGACCTGTACCGTTCAACGAATTTACACCTGTGTTGTTCAGGTTCAAACCGCTGGTGGCAATGTTTGCCAAGCTGACCAAAGCATTGCTACAGAGCGACAATTTACCCGTTGGAGCAATTGTTTCTGTAACACCGCTAATAATGATATTACCCGTAACACGAACCGTACCGGTGAAGCCACCAGCAAGACCCAAAGCCGGGTAGAAGGTATCAACCGTTACAGGACCCGCTACATCATAGATGGAGGTCGGATCAGCAGCAGCGATTGTACCAAAGTTTGCAACATCGAAGTTTTGCGAAACAAGCGCAGAGAATGTGCTTGAAGTAGCAATAACGAAACGACCTGCAGCACTGATACCAGCAGCGTTACCAAATTGCAGAACACCATTCATATAGAGATTCGTGCTAGCAGGAATCATTGTCAATGAGCGAACTGTACCGGCAACGGTCGGACCAAGAATGTTCAACTGACCATTACCAAAACCATTACCAATAATTTGGAAGTTTGAGGTGCCGGAGCAAGCATTCAATGTAGCGCTAAAGGTATCACCGAAGAGTTGCGTCGGGAAGTAGCTACCATTGAAACCGTTGGCCAAGGTAATAGATGAACCAGCTGTTACAGCGTTGATTGTGCCTGTTGCGCCCGGTGTTACCGAGTGCGTAAAGGCAGAAGCATCACCATTGAACTGGTCAGCTGAACCGAAGTTTGATGCGCGGTACGCCGTGTTGTTGAAGCGAAGATCGACAGCAGCACCAGCGCGGAAGTTACCACCGATTTGGAGTGTACCGGTCGTCGAGTTGAAGCCGTCAGTACCAAGAGTACCAAAGGCCAAGTTACCGCCGTTGACGGTCGTTGTACCAGTGGAGGTGATAAGCATACCGTTGAAGACCGGAGTCAAAAGCGGAGATGTTGCCGAAGCAGCAGCTTGATTGATGGAACCGCCATTAAAGCCGGGACCAAGAACAACCGATGCAGCTTGGATAAAGTTTGGCACAGCGACGTTCCCCGCGTTTGTACCAGCCAATGCGCCGCCCGCAGGAAGGTTGGGCTGACCAACGATCGCGTTACCGGGAGCGGTGAGCGTGTTCCAAACATCAAGACGAGCACCAGAAAGTACGGTCAATGTACCGCCAAGAGACAACGAAGCACCTGTGGTGGCAGCAAACGAGTATGCCGGAGCAAGACGTAAGTTACCGTTGAGGTTCATTGCACCGTTGGTGTAGATCTGACCCAAGTAGTGCTGACCGAAATTAGCACCTGGGATGGCAGAAGCGTTAGCAGCAGCACCGAAGTACACTTGCGAACGAGTACCTGTACCTTGTACAACACCAGCGCCACCCAATGCAGCAGCATCGGTAGCAGTAATGTTCAAGACAGCCGACTGACCAAGCAGAACTTGGTTGCTGGTTGAGAATACCGTATTTGAGCCAAAAGTACCGGAAGCTTCGCCAGCAATGCGCAATGCACCGCTCGGAGCAGCGAGGATAACCGTACCACTGGTAAGCAGAGCTGTACCCGTAGAGGTAGAGAGCGTACCGGTCATGGAGCTATTTCCTGGGAATGCAGCACCGATGCGGCTATTTGGGATAATAGCAACGTTAGCAGTCGTAGAAAGTGCGCCCGGTCCAATGGTCAAGCGACCATTTTGATTATTAGCAGCACCGCCTGCAACACCCACAACATTCACAGGCTGCAAGCCCGGAAGTACGATGAAGTCAGGGTTGCGGTTGTTAATAACGAGATTAGCACCTGCTTGAGAAGCAGCGCCCTGAGTCAACGTCAAAACACCACCCAAGTTCAAGACACCATCGAACGAACCCGAAGCACCAAGAACAAGGCGGCAATTAACATTCAGTGCCATAGCACTGTTGGTAATCATCGTACCTGTCCATGGATTTGCAAAAACGCAACCGTTAACGATACCACCGTTGGCACCAGCGCCAAAGGTAAAGCGTGAGGTTGTCGGGTCGGCAGCGCGAATAGCACCTGCACCAGCAGTAAGCAAGCGAGCTGCTGTCGTGTTATTAAAGGTGAAATTAGCATTAGCACCGATAGCAACCGGACCGCCAGCGGTAAAGCTAGCATCATCAGCAAGACCAGTACCGATGGTGATACCAGGCTGAGTCAGCGTCATTTCCGAACCTGGGGAGGTAACAAGACCACCGACAAACGGATTCGAGAAGACTGCACCCGGAATCGTAGCACCAAGAGCGCCAGGACCAAGAGTGATAATGGATGTCGGCGAACCTTGGATATTACCGCCACCAGGAAGCGAAGCACCTGTGGAGGAAATGTTGTTCAAGACAAGGTTAGCACCGTTTTGAACAACAAAGATAGCTGATGTAGCGACGTTCAATACACCATTTGCCGTACCGGAAGCACCGACAGTCAGTACGCCTGTTGGCAATGAGTATGCAACAACAGCCGGAGCAATTGGCGGCGTAACGTTCAACGGGTTGGTTGTACCGATAGACAAACGACCATTAAATG
>JANYDO010000359.1 GCA_025363605.1 Candidatus Kapaibacterium sp. | reverse complement strand
AGGGCGTTTTCATGGCATCTACCATTTTCACATCCAGCCACGGACTTTCGGCATAGTCCGTCAGCAAAATGGACTTTGCCCGCACAAACTCTTTCACAACGCCAATACCGCATCCCACCTCAACGCCGACGTGTTTTTCGGGATCAATATACCGATTCATCCACGAAAAGCGGTTGCGCATGAGCGCCCAGAGATTACGCGGCTTTTCGTCGTAAAAGATTCGACGCGCTGTCAGTAAATCACCGTCATCGCCCATACGGTTTTCTGTCGGAGCAGGGAAGTAAGGTTTGCTAAGAAACATGAAAATTCAAAAATGTTCAAAAAAAGTACATGGCTAGGACTTTCGCAAAGATACTCTTTTGGAGTCCGAACGGAAGTTCGGTTGACAAGGCGAAGGCAGTAGTTATGCGAACTCCCGTTCGCACTCCAGCTTGTTTGCGAAAGTCCTAATGGTCAAAGATTTACCCTTGATACTGCCAAATGGCAATCACGGAGCGCCCTGCATTATAGCCGATAAGCGCATCGGTCACTTTGGAAACAGGCACAATGACGCTATCCCAGAGCTTGATTTGTTCCGGCGTGGGCTGCGATTGTTTCAGAAAAAGTTTATTTGCTGCCGATGTACACAAGCCAAGCGAATCAAGGTAAAACGCTTTGACGCGCTTGAGTGTAGGCGGCGCGGCTGCCAAAAGCATCGGGCGCGTATAACGCCGATAATGCCCAATGGCTGCATCAAACGGGCTGAAGAGCCACTGGTACGCGGGCGAGAGAACAATCACGTGTCCGCCGGGCTTGAGATAGCGCGTTACTTCTTCAAGCTGGGCGCTATCGTGTTCGATATGTTCCAACACGTCAATGTAAATCGCCACATCGTACTTGTGGTCTTTGGGCAACTCACTCAAAAATCCCACATGAACACGGCAGCAAGCGGGCAATGTCTTGGCAGCGATTTTCTCGCTGACGTGTGCTGCGAGCGCTCCGTCCGGTTCCAGACACAGCCATTCTTCTTGCGAGCCGTCGCAAAGGGACGATGTTGTACCGCCAAGTCCCGCACCGACTTCCACAACACACCCTTTCAGGTACGGCTTCAGGAATGAGGCGTAGTAACGTTTCCAGTTGACTGCTTTTTCAAAAAATTCAAGTTCGTTGCCGATGTATGTTGCGTCATTCATTGAAATTTGGAAAAAATGAGGTTGTAAGAATTTTTCAGAATGGGAAGACTTAGATCACATTTTCCACGTCTGCCACATAATCGTTGTAGTGCAGACGCGGTACGAAGGGCTGTTGGGAGCGATTATTCAGCACCAAAAAGACGAGCAACACCGACATCAGCAGTGCTTCGATAAAAATTGCTACAAGACTGCCGATGGAACTTGTCGCCCAGCCCGGAATGGCAATGGTACTAAAAAGTCGAATACCCAAAACAACGGCTATTCCGACAATAGAGGACACAATAAACATGAGCGATACCACCAAAAGCCTCGCCGCAGCTACTTCAGAATGAACAGCAATACCGCTCAAGCCATGCAGCAGGAGCGACACGAAATTCATCTTGGATTCGCCCGCCAGACGCACACCACGCACGGTCGGCACGGCTGCAAGCGGCAATCGGGCTTTCATAATCCCCGCCGCAACGTGTATCCACACTTCCGACACCGACGAAACGCGCTTGAGCAAAGCCGGGGGGATAATACTAAAATTACCGAAGGAAATCGGAGCGCCCGTCAGCACGTGATAGACACGTTTGTAGAGCGCGTAAAAAAAGCGGAATTGAAGGCTTTCTGAGCGCTTGGAGCGTTCGGCAAAGATGATTTTTCCGGGACTGGTAGTGGAGGCGCGAACGAGTGTCAGGACATCTTCCGGCTTGTCCTCACCGTCGGAATCCATGACTATTGCTGATGTATGCGGAAGATGTTCGGCGGCGTAACAAAGCCCAATGGCAATGGCGCGTTGGTGACCAAAATTGCGAGTAAGATGAATAATACGAATAGACGAGACGTTCGGCAGCGCATGAAAGGTGCTTTGCAACAAGGCGGGTTCGGACGTTGAACCGTCATTGACGGCAAGAATACTCACGCTCAGAGATTCATTCGCTGCGGAAATAGCGGCATCAATTTTTTCGACGAGCAAGGTAAAGGACTGCCAGTCGTTGAAAACGGGCATGATAATACTGACGGCGTGAGATGGTGCGCTATTCATCGTGTGCAAGATTGGAGGCGAAAAAACAATGCCTACAAAAATACAATCTTCGGGCAAACTGCACACGATGAATTTTTACACGCTTGCCGGAAGGACTTTAGCCAAGCCACCGCTTGAAAGCACCGGCTTTTTCGCGGCTAATGTCCACTGTAATCTGTGGCATATTTTTGAGACCGATGTGCAATTTTCCCGTAAAATCCGCACGGAAACCCGCAATAGCACTAATGCGGAGAAGCGTTTGCCTGTTGGCACGAAAAAATTCTGCCGGATTCACGAGTTCTTCTAATTCTTCTATTGTATTGTAATCCGTCAGAAAGCGCTTCCCGTCAAGCGTAGTCAGGAATATCACTTCTTCTTTTTGAAACAATGCCACCTCTTCCGCCGGAATAAGCAGCATCGTGCCTTTGCCATGCACTAAAAAACGCTCTTTGAAGCGCTTTTGTGCTTGCGCGTGTGGCACAATGTCGCGCAGCAATCCAGCAAGCTGCGACTGCACGTCCAGTGTGATATTTTGCGCTTTCCAACGTTGAAATTTTGACAAGGCAGCTTCTAACTCTTCACGGTCAATCGGCTTCAAAAGGTAATCAAGGCTATTGAGTTTGAAGGCGCGAAGGGCGTATTCATCGTAGGCGGTCGTGAAGATCACGGGGCAAGCAACTTCGATGCGCTTAAAAAGGTCGAAACTCACGCCATCCGAAAGCTGAATGTCGCAGAAGAGTACGTCCGGCTCAGGATTCGCCCAAAACCATGCCTCCGCACTTTCGAGGCTGTCCAGTACGCTCAAAATCTCAATTCCGGCATCTATTTGGTTCAGCAAGTGCCGCAAATCCTTCGCCACAAGCGGTTCGTCCTCGATGATGACGGCTTTCATGGTGTACAGAAGTGTTTCAGGAGTCATAATGGATTGTGCATAAAATTATGGCAAAGGCAAATTATAGCAAAGGTAGTTGTACAGCAAATTTCTGCGTGGTCTCGCATACCTTAATCGCCGCCGGACTGATATGCTCATACAATGCCGCCAGCCTTGTCAGACCTTGTTTGTTGGATGTTTCGACAAGTGTGCGCCGTTGCAGAGTATTTTCGACCACAAGATACCACACACCGTTCTGCATGGTGCTGGAAATTGTGATTTGAAGCGGCTTTTGAGTGTTCACAATATTGTGCTTGAGAGCATTTTCCAGCAATGTCTGCAATGTCACCGGTACGATAAGCCGCTCGCGGGCTTCGTCGCTGACGGTGATTTCGATTTGTAAGGCAGTATCAAAGCGGGTTTTGAGCAGGCGAAGATAATGCTCTACAAACTTCAGTTCGGTTTCGAGTGTAACAAATTCCTTGTCGCGGCTTTGCAACACGTAGCGATAGACTTTGGAAAGCTGCTGCACAAACTCACCCGCAAGTGGCGGATTTTCGACAATGAGGCTATTGAGCGAGGTGAGCGCATTAAAAAGGAAATGGGGATTGAGCTGGTTCTTGAGGCTTTCAAATTGTGCTTCAGCACGCTCTTTCTGCAAGCGTTCATTGCGTAAAATTTCAGATTTCCAGTTATCAAAAAACTCTTTTCCGAATAAACCCAGATTGACAGCCGTTACAGCAAGGATATTCGCAATAACTGCCGCTACAATAAAGGTTTTTGTTAGCATTGGAAAACGTAAATTCGCTGGTAAAACATCTCGATATAACCAGAATGCAAGTGCTGCGAGCAAAGCATACAGCACCATGCCTGTCAGAATTTGCAGTATTATCCGGCGCAGAACCCTGTAATCTTCCGCAAAAAACCTGATAGAATAAGGAAATTGACGCTCAAAGAAGTTATGAATTTGTACCGTTCCTTCAAATAGAATCGGCATGAAAAGCACCGACGCTACAAGGGTACTCACATGAAACAATAGCCCAAGTTCCGGGAACACAAACCCCCGTACAATAATTCCTATCGTCGAAAAAACGAAAATAACGGGATATGCTTTTCTGCGATTGATAGTCATTGCTGACCTCCTCTGCGTTGGTGTTAGTTACCGTGCGAAATAATTTCGCCGTCTTGCATCTCAATCGTTCGGTCGGTGGCGCGGGCAAATTCTTGGTCGTGCGTGACGCAAATCAAGGTTTGACCGTAGGTGTGAGCTAAGTCTCTGAAAATATCGAACACAACTTTAGAGTTATTTGAGTCCAGATTCCCCGTCGGCTCGTCACCCATGATTATCGTAGGGTCGTTGATAAGCGCTCTCGCGATTGCCACGCGCTGCTGCTGCCCGCCGGAGAGTTTGCTGGCGCGTTTGTCCGCTTGCTCGGCCACTCCGAGTAGGCGAAGTTTTTCCATTGCCCGCTCTTGAATTTCTTCGCGTGAGTATTTACCGAGCTTGAGCGCAGGTATCATCACGTTTTGAAGGCAAGTAAATTCCGGCAAAAGGTAGTGAAACTGGAAGACAAAACCGATGTGTTCGCCACGAAACCGTGCCAGTTCGTCTTGTGATTTACCGTGAATGGTTGTGCCGTTGAGTGTTAGTTCGCCCTCGAAGTCAGTGTCCATCGTGGAGAGGACGTACAAGAGTGTGGATTTCCCGCAGCCGGACTTGCCGACAATAGAGACAAATTCACCTTTCTGTACCTCGAATGAGACGTTTTTGAGAACCGCAAATGTTTCCGGTTCGTGGAAGTATTTGACGATGCCTTGGGCTTGGAGAACAGGAGTAGTCATAATATATTTCTCGAATGGTATAGTTGATTATTTTTGCCATGCTGTGGTATATCCAGACATGAGGGTCGCTTGTCATACCGACGTAGGTCGGCATCCATATCGCAAGAATCCGTTTCTCGATGTCTGCCTTTGATTATGGAATCTGTAAGGGCGAAATTTCGCCATTTTCATACAAATTTTGCCATTCCGGGTTATGTTCATTGATACGGTTTATTTTCCAATCGCGCTTCCACTCTTTCATCTGACGCTCTCTTGTAACCATAGTTGTAGCATCGTTTGTGGATTCATACCAAACAAGGTTGTGAACACGATACTTTTTCGTAAAACCCTCAATAAGCGAATTGCTATGTTCATACATCCTTTTGACAAGATTGCTCGTCGAGCCAATGTACAGCGTACCGTATTTTGCGCTAGCGAGAATGTAGATGTGGTAGGTTTTCATTGGTTGATGGGAATGATTATATTGATTTTGGGATGAACGCTCGTAGGCGATATGGATGCCGACCTGCGTCGGCATGACAAGTGGTACTCATTTCAACCGCGAATAATCTGCACCGGATCAATCTTCCCAGCCTTACGCGAAGGCAAAAAGCCCGCAAGACACGTCGCGCCAACCCCGAAGAGGATGCCCGAAACGTAATGAATCAGATGGAAAGCTACCGGAAAGCGCGTCATGGAGGAAAATTCGCCGAAATCCACCGGAATCTGTGACACAAAATATGCAAGCGTGCCGCCGATGCACAGCCCCAGCGATGCCCCCAAGACACCAACAACAATAGCTTGTACAAGAAAAATCGCTACAATATCACCCGCCGAAAAGCCCGTTGCTTTCAGAATCGCAATATCTTTCATTTTGTCGTTGATGGTCATGCTCATAATGTTGTAAATACCGAACCCGGCAACAACCAAGAGCGTCGTTACGACCACATATGTCATCAAATTGCGAATCACAAAACTTTGCAAAATCACGGCATTGGCAGTTTCCCAGTCTTCGGACTTCACGCCATATTTCGCCTGAAACTCCGGTGCAAAGCGCTTGGCATCGGTCATGGAATGAAGATTAACACTAATGGCGGTGATATAGCCCGGGTCGCGTTGCAAGATTTTCTGGACTGTTGTAATGCTGGCATAACTTTTTACGTTGTCTATCACGCCGTTTCCTGTGGCAAATGTCCCCACAATTTTGAGTGTCATCGTTGTTCCGAAGGGCGTAGTTACTTGTACGCGGTCTTCTACTTTTGCATTAAGTTTTTTTGCGAGTCCCGCACCCATAATGATACCGTTATTCGTCGCTAAAAGGCTTTCCAGCTTGCCGGATTTTAGTTTTCCCGTCACATCGAAGAGTTTATCTTCGTCCAAAATATTCACACCCGCTATACTGCCGTTTAATTGCACCGCTCCGTAGTTGTAAAAAACCTGCGAACTCAGCTGCGGTGAGACTCCGGCGACATTCGGGTCGTTTTTGAGTGCCTCCACGATTTGCATTCCATTGCGAATATTGAGCTTAATATTTTTTGGCTTTTGATGCGCAATCGTTACCATATTCTGCACGGCGTTGAAGAGTTCCTCGGCAATCGAAAGACGCGAGGACGATTCGAGGTCGTTGTACATCCGAATATGCGCGGTGGATTCGAGCATGGAATCGGTGAGATAGTCGTTCACGCCCGTCATCACGCTAATCATCAGGACAAACATCCCGATACCGAAGGTAACGCCAAGCATGGCGGTAATGGTTTGCTTCTTCTTGGAAAGAAGATGCGTTTTGGCGATTTGGAAAATGAGTGCAAAGGACATGACGGAAGAAGATATTGAGTGTTGAAGGTTGAATGGTAAATTCTTGTACTGCGCACCAGTTCTAACGTAAGCGTTTGGGGCTTTGTGGCAATGCTGTGCGAGTGTGTGCAAATTGCTGTGCGAGTGTATCAATGCGGAAGCGCCCTACGAGCGTCTGCACATCCATTGTTTGCGAGGCGAGGGCTTCAATAGTCGCTGCAATTTGGTTCGTGCCTGTGCTGGTTTCGCTAATAAGACCGGCTATATTCTGCATATTGCCCGCAATCTGCGTACTCGTGGCAGCTTGCTCCTCGCTGGCACTTGCCACTTGCGACATAATGTCCGATACGTGGGCGGTTTTGCGAACAATCGTTTCAAATGTGCCTGTCGTAGCGGTAATCAGCGAGCCGCTTTCGTCCACAAGTTGCTTACCGCGCGCCATAGCGCGGACGGCATCGCCCATTTCGTGCTGTATCACGGCTATCATGCCGGAGATTTCTTTTGTTGCTTTTTGAGTGCGTTCGGCGAGCTTGCGGACTTCATCGGCAACAACAGCAAAGCCGCGTCCGGCATCGCCCGCACGAGCAGCTTCAATAGCGGCGTTCAGGGCGAGAAGATTCGTTTGGTCGGCAATTTCGTCAATGGTCGAAACGATTTCGCCAATTTCCTCGCTGCGTTTACCGAGAATACTGACCGTTGAAGAAGATTCCATCACCACTGCGCCGATATTCCGCACATTTTCGACCATATTTTTCATCACGCTTCCGCCGCGCTCGGCTTCACCATGCGCTTCGGCGGCTTCAAAGGCTGCGGTTGAGGTCTGGCGAGTGTTGTCGGCGATAACGTCGGACATCTGCTGCACGGCTGCCGTGGATTGTTGCACTTGCGTTGCGCCCTCAATCGTGCCAGCTGCCATTTGGTGCGCCGTCGTGCTGACTTCACTTGCCGTCTGAACGGTATCGCTCAGGGAAAACAAGATTTGACCAAGCATCTCGCGTATCGTCGCCACGCTACGATTCAGCCCGCCGAAAAGTCGTGCAATATCATCGTTTTGGTTCTAAATGATTTTAGTTGGAAAATCTCGTCATGCCGACGCAGGTCGGCATCCATTGGAAGCGTGTTGTGCCGTGTCCTTTCGATATAGATACCGACCTACGTCGGTATGACAGCGTCTTGTTTCCCGCATTTGTAAGAGAGATTTCTAACTACATCCAATTAAAACCGTAAAATGATGCTGGCGGTATAGCGCCGATATTTTTTACTTTTTCACAACTAGCTGACTGCTATCGCTCAGACCGCTCAAAATCTCGACAACATCGTAATTTTCCGCACCTTTGCGAATTTTTACTTTTGCTGCGTTGCCGTCCGCATTTTTGACAAGAACGCTGTCGCCATTAAGTAACAGCGCTTTCGGGATAACAAGCGCACGTTCTTTCCGGCTAATAATGATGTTTGCTTCTGCCGTTACGCCCACGAATCGTTCGGGCAGACCATCCACAAATGCTGCATCCACGCGGAATGACTGGTCTTGCTTCATCAGCATCGGGTAAATTTTCTCGACGCGGGCTTTGAACGTGCGGTCTTGATAGACATCAATTTTAACCAAGACTTCCTGCCCGACGCGAATTTTCTGAATATCCAATTCATCCACACTGAGTTTGATATACACATCACGCTCACTGCCGATGAGTGCAAGCGGGTCGTTTCGGCGTACTGCCTCGCCTTGCTGCTTATAGGCTTCGTACACCATGCCGTCGCTGGAGCTTTTCACAAGAGCGTTGGATTCCTGCTTTGCGCTCACTTTGAACTGGCTTTGCGCATTTTGCATATCCACATAAAGTTGTCGTTTGGTGCGCTCGTAGCGCTGTTTCGCGGCAGTGAAATCGTTGTGCGAGACTTGGAAAGCGAGTTTTGCTTTGTCGTAATCTGCTTGGGTCATGGCTTTGGAGGCAAAGAGGTCGCTCACGCGGGCAAACTGGAGCGAGTCGTTGCTATACTTCGATTGTGCGGAGCGCAGAGCAGATTCTGACTCTGCGAGTGCCGGTGATGTGGCGTTGTAGTTCGATTCAGCCGTGCGATACACGTCGCGGGCTGCGTTCATGCGGGCTGCTTGTTCATCGTTGTCAATACGAAAGAGCACGTCGCCTGTTTTCACAACGCTTCCCTCGTCCACGGCGCGGCGCGTAATGACACCGTCCGCCATCGCATAGACCTTGTATTCGCCGCGCGGTGCAATTGTTCCCGACGCATAGACGGCTTCAGTAAGGGCGCGGTATTCGGGTTTGGCGGTTTCAATCGCTTTTTTGCACGAGACTGCGGTTGCTGCAAAAGCGCATAGTACCATGCTTTTCGAGAAGATTGTCAGTAAATGCGGTTTCATGGAAAATTCCTGAAAAATGTCCGAAAAATAGGTTGATAAAAAATCAAACATACGTGGTCTTGAATTCAAGCGTTGTGTTTGTTGCTTGTTCCTTGTACAAACATCGTCAGAACGGTGCTGAGAGCCAATAAAAGAAGAGCGAAGCGTCAAAAAAAACAGGGGAAACGGCGGGAAGTGAAGACGAGGCGTTGAGGTAAGAACCACTGGTTACGCAGACTTTCAAAATTACAGAAGGAATCCCTCTACCAGACAGCAAAACTCCCTGCTCAATAGCGCTTGGCAAGAAGCGTATCGAACAGGGAGTATGCCCGTCAATGACGGATAAAAATTTATTTACCGGCTTTTTTCTCCATACGTTTGCTCATGCGCTCTTCCATTTTCGCTTTCATTTTGCCGCGCATTTCCTCGAATTTTTTCTGTTGGTCTGCCGTCAGCACCGCGCTGATTTCTTTATCGGTGGCTTCCATATTGGTCTTCATGGATTGAGCAAAGGCTTTTCTGTCGTCTTCAGCCATCTTCTGTCCTTGCTGTGTGCTTTTGAGAATAATGGGCTGAATTTTGCTGACCTGCTCGCTCGTGAGATTGAGCGCTTTTTTCAAATGGTCAGTACGGCGCTCTGCCATTTTCTCCGGTGCTATGCGTGGACCTTTTCCTTCCGGTGGTGCCGGCGGTTGCGCGAAAAGACCCGTTGCCACAAGCACAAGTCCCATCAAAACAAGGATTGCTGCCGAAAGTGTGTGGCGAAGCGTTTGTGCCGGTGCGTCGGGCGTATATGCGACGGCGGTGGAATTGATGCTGGTTTTCATGGTGAAAACTCCCTAAAAATAGATGATAAAAAAAACTGAAAGTGGTGCAACGTTTTCTTATAGGCGTTGCTTTGTGATACTGATAGTGAGATTGCAAGCGCTATGCAGAAGTTTAAGCCGTGGCTGTTAAAGATTTGTTAAAAGCGCTGCGCAATAGGTATGGCAATTTTTCAAAATAAACTTCAAATCTTATTGCCCCATACTTGAGACTTACAAGCCTTCATATATAAAAGTGAGCATCTAAGCGACTCACAGTATTCAAATGATATATTGGATGGCTTTGAACTATTTGACAGAATTGCTTGAGCAAAGGCGTATCTTTTTCGTATTTTTGCCCCAGTTTTGAAACGATATTTTCTTCACTTTTTTACCTTCACACTATAAGGAGTGTTTCGCTATGGCAATGATTGACCAAATTCGTCAGCACTTGGGCGATAAAGCCGACTACTTGCTGAATCACACCAGCAAAACCATTAGCAAAGACCAACTGCACCTGCCAAGCGGCGATGCTGTCAGCCGTGAATTTATCGGCTCTGACCGCAATAACCGTGTTCTGCGCAATCTGCAATGGATTGCTGACACCGGACGGCTCGCCGGCACAGGCTACACCTCGATTTTGCCTGTTGACCAGGGTATCGAACACTCCGCAGGCGCGAGTTTCGCAAAAAATCCGGCATATTTCGACCCCGAAAACATCGTCAAACTCGCCATCGAAGGCGGCTGCAATGCGGTTGCTTCTACCTTCGGCGTGCTTGGTATTGTTTCGCGCAAATACGCGCACAAAATTCCGTTTGTGGTCAAAATCAATCACAATGAGCTTTTGACCTACCCGAACAAAGCCGACCAAATCATGTACGGCACGATTAAACAATGCTATGAAATGGGTGCAGCGGCTGTGGGCGCAACGATTTATTTTGGCTCCGCCGAAAGCGGTCGTCAGATTGTGGAAGTTTCCCAAGCATTCGCCGCAGCGCATGAATTCGGCATGGGAACAATTCTCTGGTGCTACGTTCGCAATAACGCTTTCAAATCGGACAAAGATTACCATGTCTCAGCCGACCTGACGGGACAAGCAAATCACCTCGGCGTGACGATTCAAGCGGACATTATCAAGCAAAAATTGCCGGAAAATAACGGTGGCTACAAGTCGTTGAATATGGGCAATTCCAGCTACGGCAAACTTGACGAGCGGATGTACACCGAACTCAGCAGCGACCACCCGATTGACCTCTGCCGTTACCAAGTAGCGAATTGCTACATGGGGCGCACAGGACTTATCAATAGTGGCGGCGCATCGGGTAGCAATGACTTCGCTGAAGCAACGATGACGGCTGTGGTGAACAAACGTGCGGGCGGTATGGGCTTGATTTCGGGACGGAAAGCGTTCCAACGTCCGATGGCAGAAGGCGCGAAACTGCTCAATACCATCCAAGATGTGTATTTGTGCAATGATGTAACGATTGCGTAAAGACTGTATTTGCAGAAAGGTATAGCCCATGCTGAACGTGGACTATACCTTTCTGCTATTTTTCAGCCCCGCAACTTTTTCCTATCCGCAAACCCCTTTTTACCTTACTTTCCTCCGCTCTATGAACATTTTGCTTACTTCCGCTGAAGTGTTTCCGTTTGCCAAAGTCGGGGGGCTTGGCGACGTGTGCGGCGCGCTCCCGAAAGACTGGGAGCAGCTTGGTCATAACGTGATTATCGTTATGCCGAAATATGCGAATATTGACGTTCACAAATGGAACATCCAACGCACGGATATTATTGTGCCGGTACCGATTGACTGGTGGACAGAATACGCCCGCCTCTGGAAAGGAACGCTTCCCGGAACAACTGTGCCAGTCTATTTTCTTGAAAATGCTGACTATTTCGACCGCATGGGCATATATGGCAATCCCGACGGCTTCGGCGATAACGATCGCCGTTTTATTTTTCTCTGCCGTGCTGTCTTCGAGACCGCAAAGGTACTCAATTTCCGCCCGGACATCATTTTTGCGAATGACTATCACACTGCCTTCACGATGCCGATGCTCAAGATTCATTATCGCATGACGAGCTTCTTCGGACGAACCGCAGGCGTGTATGCCATTCACAACATGGTCTTTCAGGGACAGTTCGACCCGCGCCGCGCCATGCCGTTTGCAGGCTTTGGAATGAATGAATTTTATCAAGGTTCGTGGTTTGAATCGCACGGCGTGGTCAATTCCATGCAAATCGGGATTTTCTTTGCTGATAAGATCACTACCGTCAGTCCGCGCTATGCCGCAGAGGTGCGCAATACAAAAGAAGGCTACGGACTGCAAAACACCATCAATGCACGTGCGGGGGATTTTATCGGTATTCTGAACGGCGTTGACTATAGCGTTTGGAATCCCGAAGTAGATGATAAAATCTATGCGCCTTATTCTGTCAGCCATCTTGAAGGCAAGATGACCAATAAATATCGCTTCCTGAAAGATTGGGGGCTGAATGACAATGAAATGTACGAAGATATGCCCATTATCGGCATGGTGACGCGCTTGACCGACCAAAAAGGCATCCCGCTTGTGGAAAATGCGCTGGAAGGTATCTTGCAAAATTACCCTGTGCGCTTTGCGCTACTTGGCTCCGGCGCGGAGCAGTACGAAAGCTACTTCCGCCATATTCGCCAAAAGTACGGCAATCGCGCTTTGATTTATCTTGGCTACAACGACAACCTTTCGCACCGCGTGGAAGCTGCGTCGGACATCTACCTCATGCCCTCGCTTTTTGAGCCGTGCGGCTTGAACCAGATGTACAGTCTCAAATACGGTACTGTGCCTGTGGTGCGGAATGTGGGCGGCTTGGCAGATACCATCAGCGAGTACAATAAATCAAGCGGGGAGGGCAACGGCTTCGTTTTCGACGACTACAACGCCGGAGAAATGGGCTATGCCGTCCATCGGGCTATCGAAACCTATTTCCAAAAAGAACACTGGCTGCGCTTGGTCAAAAACGGTATGATGGCGAATCACTCGTCGCTGCTGTGCGCCCAGCGCTATATTGACGTGTTCTATTGGGCGCAGGAAAAAATTCCGCATTGACGCAATTCATCAAAAAGCCTGACGGCAGTGTCTTCTTGTCAGGCTTTTTTCTTTTGTTTCTGTTCTTGGTGAGGACTTATCATGGTGAAAAATTTCAGATTGGTTTGATTGCCGGCGTGTAACCTTTGCCCGCTTGAATGCTTTTTTCTACAAATCTTGTTCTTCACTTTTTTGTACCCAAAACGATTATGCACACACTTCTCAAAGTCGCTCTCATCCTTGCTTTCAGCGCAAGCGTTCTCACGAGCTGTGCCGTTGTGCGTCTGCACCACGTCGGGCGAATGTATCCGCCTGTGCAGACGATAGATGTGGTCTATGCGGAAAAAGATGTCAAGTCGCCGAAGTATGAATTTATGGGCGAGATTCTGCTCGAAACAACCGAAAGCGTGATTACGCCGGAGATGGAGCAGCAAATGATTTTTGAGGCGAAATTGCGTGGCGCAAACGCCGTGATAATTGGCGAAATGGATGCTCGCTTTGCTTCACCGCCCGGACCGGAATGGACGATTCGCACCGTAAGAGCGCGATTGGTTCGCTATCAATAACAGACGACAAACGAAAAACCCACAAGATGCACTGCGCCTTGTGGGTTTTTTACTTGTATTTGTGGGAGTCGTTTGGTTATTTCGTCGCATCGGTCATAATTTCCGTCATGCGTCGCACGAAAAGCGCCGGAGACGGCATATTTCCTTCAATTAGCAATGCTCCTTCGTAAAGATGCAGAATGTATTGCCGAAGTGCCGGATTCCCTGCATCGGCAAGTTGCAGACGCGCTAAGTTTTTGATAAGCGGATGTTCCATATTCACTTCCAAGAGCTTACGCCCGCCTTGAAAATCCTTGTCAAGCATTTTCATCATCCGTTCCATCTGCACATCCAATCCCTCTTTGCCCACGACCAGCGTTACTGCTGAATCCACAAGGCGTTTGGACGGCACGACATCTTCTACTTTCTCGGCTAATACGTCTTTGAAGAGCGCAAGCAAGACGGAATCCGTCATTGACGGTTCTTTTTCTTCGGAAGATTCATTCGCGCTCAGGTCTGCTTTGTCAATGGATTGTACTTTTTTGCCCTCAAACTCAGGAATAGACGGCACCACGATAATATCAACAGGGTCGGTGAGCAGCAAAACCTCAATGTCGTGCTTGCGGAAATACTCCAGATTGGGATTGTTCAGCATCGTTTCACGATGTTCGCCCGCAAGGTAGTAAATCTCTTTCTGCTCAGGTTTCATGCGCCCCGCGTAATCCTTCAGCGAAACGAGCGTTCCTTTTTCCGTCGTGGTGGAATCGAATCTGAGCAGTTGAACAATTTTCTCACGGTTCGTGTAGTCACTATTCACACCGATTTTGAACTGACTGCCAAATGCTTTATAGAACTTCGCGTATTTGTCGGCATCATTCGCTGCCCAGTCCTGAAGCAGGCTCAGAATCTTGCCTGTGATGACGTTGTTGATTTTCGTCATCTGAGGGCTCGTCTGCGTGATTTCGCGCGAGACATTGAGCGGTAAGTCGTCCGTATCGACCACACCCCGCGCAAAACGGAGATAGTCAGGCAAAAGCTGCTTGCAGTTTTCCTCAATCAATACTTTGTTCGTGTAGAGGTGCAAGGATTTGTCTTGGTCGAAGGTGAGCGGGCGCATGGGCGCTGTTTCGGGAATAAACACCAATGCTTTGAAATTAACCGAACCCTCGATGCTCAGATGCGTGTACCCAAGCGGGTTCTGGTAATCATTGCTAAGGAATTTGTAAAACTCATTCGCGTCGTCGGCTGTGACGCTTTCTTTCGGCATCTGCCAGAGCGCGCGAATATTATTGGCTTTTTCACCCGCTTCGCCCGGTTTTCCAATCAGAATCGGGAATTCCACAAAATTGGAATACTTCTGAATGATAGATTTGAAGCGGTATTCCTCGCTAAATTCGTACGCGGATTCTTTGAGCGTGAAGGAAATGCGTGTGCCGCGCGTTGGCTTTTCGATTTCTTCAATCGTGAAACTGCCCTGCCCGTCGGACTTCCAGCGCAGCCCAACCGAATCAGCGTTTGCATGGCGTGTCTCGACGGTTACATCATCGGCAACCATGAACACCGCATAAAACCCAACACCAAACTGCCCAATCATATTGCCATCCAGCGTTCCGCCCTGTGCTTTGAGCGAATTGATAAATTCCAGCGTCCCCGAACTCGCCACCGTACCCAGTTTGCCGACCAAATCGTCTTTGGTCATACCGATTCCGGTGTCTTCAATCGTAACGGTATGCGCGGCGGAATCAAGCGTGATGCGCACTTCGAGCGGTGCGTCCACGTCCAGCATTGTTTTGTCGGTGAGCTGGCGAAAACGCGCTTTATTGAGCGCATCGGAAGCATTGGAGATGAGTTCGCGCACAAAAACTTCGGGATGCGTGTAGAGCGAATGCACGATGAGGTGAAGCAGTTGCTTCATCTCGGCTTTGTATTCGTACTGTTCGGCGGTGTGAAGTGTATCGGTCATAGTAGTTTTGAAATTGGTGAAACACAGACGTTTGCTGCAATACAATACTACAATACGTTGTAGGGCAAACAAAAAATTACGTTGCAAATTTACAAAAAAATCCCCACGAGCAATAATGTGTTTCGTGGGGACGACGGAAGTTTTTCAGGCTTGATTGTAACCTTCGCCAAAAGCCGTATTCTGTTTCTTACGGCTTGACAATCCTTGCAGTTTGATAGTGTTCGCCCGTCGCAATGCGCACAATGTACACGCCGGCAGGAAAATTCGTCATATCAATCTCTGTGCGATACGCGCCTGCTTGCACCGTTTCTTCACGACTCCACAGCACTTGCCCCAGAATATTGACCAACTGCAAACGCAGCGTAGAAGCTGCACCGACAGACGCTTCCACCGAAACAAGTGTTGAAGCCGGATTCGGAAAGACACGCATTGTGCCAATGCTTGTGCCGCCGCCGGAACGAACATCGGTCAGGTTGTTAGCATTGGGATTAAGTTGCAGTACCTGTGACTGTGCGCCTTGCGCTGCCGCACCGCGCTTGCTGATGATAAGGTAAATCGGTGAGGTGCGGAGGTTATCCCACGAGGAAGCGCGGATTTGATGCTGCTCGTTTGCGCCCATCGAAATACGCGGAAAAGTGAGCAAGGTTGTGTCGCGGGCAAGCTGTAAGTCATAGATGCGAGGAGTAGCGTTGCTGTATAGTACCAGTGTGGTAGCGCTGTTCTCCACGCTCGTCGCCAGCGTATCGCCCGCAGCAAGCGTTGTGTTGACAATGCGAAGAATATTTTTGTTCGATGCCGAAGCAGATGATTGAAACGGCGCATTGACAAAATACGTTGTATTGATGCCGGAAAGCGAATTGGGCGAGCTCATGGTGATAGCAGCGTTTTGCGTGTTTATTACAATAGACTGAGATTGCGTCGTCGAAGAAGCCGTCCAATCCACCGCCATAAAGCCAGAGACACCTGTTGCTGTCAAACGATTCGACTGGTCTTGTGTAACCGGCGTATAGCTGATGGTGAACGCTTCCGAACCAAGCACATTGGAGAAGGTAAAGCCACTCACAGACGACGTAAAATTCGGCGGTAAGCCACCAAGTGTCTTGTTCAGCATTGCGCCCGGAATAGTTGGCGCCACGGCATCGCTGCCCTCAGAAGCAATACGCCCACCCCGTGAAGTGGTCAGCTGAACCACAGGAGCAAGCGAGACACCCGAAGCAGTACGAAAGGGCGAAGTAAAGCCGACAACGATATTTTGCAGCGGGTCGTCTTGAAGAGTGGCAATCGGTCCGGGGCGGCTGGAAAAGGTGCGAATTTCACCGACGGTGTTTGACAAGCCCAAGCCCGTCGTACCGCTCCATCGCCTAGCTGGGTTATCATATTGAGGATATACCCACGTATTGAGTGTTCGATTGACCTCCACAAAAGGCGTGAGGTTGCCCGGCAGATTCACGTCATACACTGCTATACGCTCAATAACCTGCCCCGCCACATTTCTACTTGTGGTAATTCCTGTGGGGATAATAGCATGACCTACGCAGCCATCTTGAGGGGATATCCAAAGTCTTCGGTGACGCATCGGGTCGCCGCTTGCCAAATCAGCGCGAAGCTGCGCCAGTGTTTGATTAACCGATACTCCACCCCCTCCGAAAGCTCCGGATGTTTGCCAGTTTTGATGACGATTGATAAGTTTTCGCAAATTGTCGTTGGTGAGCGCTGAACCTAGGCTAAACGGTCTTCCCGAGAATTGATACGTCGCAACGCCTGCATAATTCAGCAAACTCACCTGCGACATTCCGTCGCACGAGCCACCCCAGGGTCCGTAACCTAACCACTGTGATATGTATGAGGCATTAACAACGCTAGGCGACGAGCCGGGATAACGGCTACCATCGGAATAGAACGGCGAATAGAAAGTACCGGCACCCGTGTTCAAATCTTTGATTGCCGCATAGTCATCGAACGAGGGGAAAACGCTGGTGCTGACACCGGATGTGCGAACAGCCGTCGGATACACCGATGAAGTATAATCAATACTGCTCCATGCCGAAGTGGGCCAGATATTATCAGAGCAGTTACAAAAGTTAAAGCCGTGGACAAGCGTATTGAAGCCTGTGGTAACGGGAACCTCTAATTCACCGCTTGCAGAGGTTATGGATAAACTATTCAGAAGCCTTACCTCCGACGGAGCACCACTCACAACGACGCTGTAGAACCCAAGCGGCGCATCCGGCGGAATAGTGAACGATGCCGTACACTGCGTGGGGGTTGCCCCGGGTTGTAGCGCTCCAATGATAGTTGTGCTCCCCAAAATAAGGGAAATACCTCTGGCAATCGTGAAATCCGTGCTTTCGCCCGTTATTGTCATCGTTACCGATGCGCTTTGCTGCATTTCCGCCGGAGAAACGCTTAGAATACGCACCGGAGGTGCAGCCAAGACCCGCTGCACTGCTGACCAGGGGCTTTGCACAGCGCCATTGAGGGCACGGACACGCCAGTAGGTCGTCAAAGGCGGTTGCCCGCTTCGAGGGGTATAAATATATGAATTTGCTATTGTGCCACTGACCGACCATAAAGCCGTATATGCGTTGGGAGCAGAGGAGAAACCGGCATCAAGCGAAGTTTGAATAGAGTACGTTGTTGCAGCTACCGCCGCATTCCATAAAAAAGAAACTGCTACGTAACTTGTGGTACTGGTTAGCGTCGCCGCATTAGCGGGACTTGTCGGTATGGGCGCGTCCAGTGTTGTCGGAATAGTACAGGTAAAATTGCCTGACGACTCCGTGTACCCTGCTGCCGACCAGATTTGAATACGACCGGTCTGCCCTTGTGCATTTGCTCCCACAACAAACACGATTTCCGTTGGCGTAACGCTGACAATCTCGTGCCAAGCGGAATAATTGATGCCGATATTCAGCCCATCCCGCGTAAAGCCTGTGCCGCTTATCGTTACTCGCGTTCCCGCCGGTCCGCTTGCCGGAGAAAATCCCGTTATTACCGGCGGACGAGCTGAAGCATCGAAGCTGAAAGAGGCTGCGGCTGATGCCGTGCCGCCGGGCGTGGTTACTTGCACCGCACCCGACGCGCCTGTGCCGACGGTTCCTTGTACTCGCGTAGAGGTATTGCTGCCCACAACGATGCTTGCGGGCGTTCCGCCAAGCGTTACGGCGCTCGCCGCGTCCAAATTTGTTCCCGAAATCGTTATCATATCGCCCGTCCGCGCCCGTGTCGGCGAAAAGCCGGTAATGAAGGGGCGTGGCGATTGTACCGTTACGGGCGGAGCATTCACACTGCCTCCGAGCGTAGTGAGCGTGAAGGTCACCAAACCCGCACCAATTGGCATGATGCTGAAAGAAACAGCTGTCGCAGTGTTAGAAAGCAGCGACGGCGCGAGGGTGTTCCCCGCATCGTCGGTGCCACCGAGACGTACATCGCTCAAATTTGCGCCTTGTATCGTCAGCGTTGAGGCTTCACCCGCTCTGATGCTCGTCGGCGCAATGCTTGTTATTGAAGGAACGGGCGGAAGATAGGTAAAGGCTGCGCTTGAGCTTGTCAAGCCATTCGGCGTAACCACACTCACCAAGCCGCTAGAGCCTGTGCCGACCGTTGCCGTGATGGTTCTACCGTCTGCCGACACCGTAAAACCTGCCACAGGTGCCGCGCCAAAGGAAACACTGTTTGTACCCGCAAAATTCTGTCCCGTGATGGTGATGCTTGCTCCCGGGCTGCCGCTTGTGGGCGTGAAATTTGTGATAATGGGCGGCGGCATAAGCAGTGCAAATACGGCACTCGATGTTGCCGTGCCATTGGGTGTAACCACGCTTACCGCACCGGCACTCACACCGCCGGGAACGGTAGCGGTGATTTGCGTGGCACTCACCACTGTAAAGGATGCTGCGGGCGTTGTGCCAAAGCTCACCGCCGTTGCACCTGTGAAATTCGTACCATTGATAGTAATCACTGCCCCGGCAAGCGCCGAAGGTGGCGCGAAGCCGCTTATCGTGGGCGTTGGGGGAAGGATAGTAAAGGGCGAGGCTGACCGCGCCGTGCCGCCCGGCGTGGTAACGCTCACAATACCCGCCAGTGCGCCAGCCGGAAGCGTAGCCGTAATTTGTCCGTCGCTATTGACCGTAAAAGTCATCAGCGCAGCACCAATACTGACGCTGCTTACACCCGTGAAGCCCACGCCAACGATTGCCAGCGTTGTTCCCACCGAGCCGCTTCCCGGACTCAGGCGGACAATATTCGGCGCAGTAATAATCGTAAAGGGTGCGCCCGAAGCGGCAGTGCCGCTTGGCGTAACGACACTGATAACGCCCGTAGCTGCGTCTGCCGGAACAGTGGCGGTGATTTGCGTTCCGCTATTGACCGTAAAAGCTGTTGCTGGCGTAGAGCCGAATTTCACTGCTGTTGCACCCGTGAAATTGCTTCCCGTCAGCACCACGCTTGCAAGCACCGCGCCGCTTGCCGGAGCAAAGCCTGTCAGCGAAGGCGTGGCGCTCACGGAAAAGAGCGCGTACGGCGGCGTTCCGACTCCCGATGGAGTACGGACGATGATTGGCACACGCCCGCTTACGACTGCCGGAACACGGGTTTGGATTTGCGAATCGGTATTGCTCAGAATCGGTGCTTCCACATCGCCAAAGCGCACCGATGTTGCTCCCGCGAGCTGTGAACCACTCACGACAACATTTGTGCCGACTGCGCCGGAAGCAGGCGTAAAGTAGCGGGCATTGACTACCAGCGTTACAACAAAATCAAAGGCGCTTGTCACCGTGCCGCGTGGCGTGGTAACGGTAACAGGACCCGATGACGCACTAATGGGTACACTCACGCGAATTATTCTATCGCTCACAACCGTCGGCGTAACACTGATGCCGCTTGGGAAAGTGGTGCTTGTAAACAGTACATTCGTTGCGCCCGTCAGCCCGGAGCCTTGAATAGTGATAAGTGTTTCCGCCGGGGCACCGGTTGGGGTAATGCCGCTAATAATGGGCGCTCCCGGCACATAAGTAAAGGGCGTTGCCGAAATAGCCGTGCCGCGTGGCGACTGGAGTATAATCGTTGCTGTGGTAACAAAATTCGGCACAATGGCGGTGATTTGCGTGTCGCTGTCAATCGAAAATGCCTGTGCGGAAAACGAACCGAAGAAAACACGGCTAACAGTCGTAAAATTGCTGCCGGAAAGAACGACACTCGTGCCGATACCACCGCTTGTGGGCGTGAAACTGCTTATCACGGGCGACGGCAGCATGAACGTAAACGATGTGCCGGAAGTGGCGGTGCCGCTTGGAGTAATAACGGTGATAACACCCGAACCCCCGGCATCGGTAACGGTAGCGGTGATTTGCGTTGGGCTTATGGCGGTAAACGGCACGTTTATTCCGCCTAACCGCACAGCTGTAGCACCCGTGAAGTTCGTGCCGGAGATAGTGATAACCGCGCCCGGAATGCCGCCTGTGGGCGTGAAAGCGGTGATGGTCGGTGCGGGCGCACTAATGGTAAAGCCATTTGCGCTTGTCGCCGTGCCGCCTGGCGTGGTAACGCTGATAGTGCCGCTCGACGCAAGCGCCGGAACTGTTACTGCAATGAGTGTCCCGTCCGTATTGACATCAAACAAATTGGCAGAAAGCCCTCCAAAGCGCACACTGGTTGCACCCGTGAAATTCGTCCCAATAATGCTCACGAGCGCCCCTGTCATACCGCTTGTGGGCGAGAACCCTGAAATAGTCGGCACCGGGGGTATGACCGTAAACGGTGTGGTGGTGGTAATTCTTCGACCGCTATTGTCCGTCATGGTGATAGGTCCCGTCTGCGCTCCCGGCGGAACAAGTACCACCAACTGCGTTTCGGTCTGAGCACCGATACTTTCACCGGTTACAACCGCTCCACTGCCAAATTGTACGGACTGAATCTGCCTACCGCCGGCAAAACGGAAGCCCGTTCCGGTTAAGGTAACGAGCGTTCCGACTGTACCCGAAGCCGGAGTAAAACTTGTGATTATGGGTAGTGGTGGGGTGGGGGCGGTGACGGTGAAAACAACACTTGCTGTACCACCACTGATGGAACCGATAGGGTTCACTGAATTATAGCGACCACCTGATAACGTGATGGTGAGCGGTCCAGAAGGTGTAGGATAACTACTACCTCTTATTGGATAGAATATTGGCGGAACAGTAACTTGAAATGGTCCGTTATAGACACGTGAAGTGAGTGGCAATGAGCCGTCGTAACCTATCGCAGTTGTGTCTCCTCGTGAATTGACCTGTAATACGCGAAAACTCCCGAGACCGTTACTGTTATTGATAGGAACACCATCGCGCACATTTAACGTAACAACCGTTCCCGGGGGACCCGATGACGGCGAAAAACTGACAATGCTCATATCGGTATAGGTAAATATTGCGCTGTTTGACCTTCCGTTTTGACCAATAATTCTTATGAAAACATCGCCCGGAGCCAGAGATTGAAAAACTCCATTTATCGGATTTGATAAAGAAGAGACAAACACTTTCACAGGACCGCTATAAGGAGTTTCAAGGGGAAACAAGAAAGTACTACTCGGTCTGCTAACTTTACCCCCATACAAGCTGTCTCCACGTGAATTACTTAGAACATAGCGTATCTCTCCAAAGCCAGAACTGCCGGAAATAAAGGGCATAACGTTCATAACGTTGACCGTTATGGGGTCAATTTCTGAATATGCTGTTGGAGCAGAGGTAGGGCTGATACTGGAAATAGTCGGCGCAGTCTGTGCAAGACCGAGTACCACACAGCACACCGACAGCAGCAGCACAAGTGGGATAGTTCGAGGGCGGAAGAAGCGAAACAGCATAATCATAGTAAACTCCAAAAAAAACGTAAAAAGGAAGTGTGAACAGTGTCCCAAAAACACTCCAGCAAACATACACACGAAGTATCGGGACAAATGTCCCGATTTACGGCAGGCGGCATTTTTTTTTACAGATTTTTTTTTCGGTATATCAGATGAGACAGGGATGGAGTATAAAAGCCGTTCGACCCCTCCAAGATTCACAGGCTCATACCAAAGATAAGATATGCCGCACGTTGCAAATCTTCTTATAGCACAAGAAAGCGACTTTTTTCACACATTTTTTTCACGACCTAGTCAAGGAGTCCGTAGCGCTCCGCCCATTTGATAGCATCAAAGCGCGAAGACACGTAGAGCTTGGCATAGATTGTCGAAAGATAGTTACGGACAGTTTTTTCGGAGAGGGAAAGTATTGTTGCCATTTCGCTATTCGGCTCTTTGAGAAGAGCAAGGACGCGGAGTTCCATTGTCGTCAAGTTTGCTTTGCGAATAGCTTCACCGCTTGCTTCGTAGTGCTTGCGGGCAAGCGGACTGATGTATTCTTCGTTGCTCGCAAAAACCCAGCGCACGGCTTCAAGCAAGGTTTCGCGGGATTCTTCTTTGGCGCAGTAGCCGTTTGCACCCGCCAGCAGCACACTCCGTGCGGAATACTGCTCCGAGCCGCTGAGTGCCAGTATCTTCAGGCGCTCCGGCGTAAATTCCCTGCGAATCCGCCGTACCACTTCTATTCCGCTCATATCCGGCAGCCGAATATCTTGCACCAGCACATCGGGCAGCACACTCCGCACTATTTCCAGTGTCCCAGCCCCTGATTCTGCCTCACCCACAATCGTCATGTCCGGCGCGGATTCCAGCCAAGCGCGGATTCCCTCTTTGACCATCGCGTGGTCGTCGGCAAGCACGATACGAAACGGCATTGGAAGCATAAAGCAAAAATAACGTCAGGCGCTTTTGAAGTGAGAAAATTGCTGCGGCAAATCTACGATAAATGTCGCTCCTTTCCCAAGACTACTTTCGCAGCGCACGCCGCCTCCGAGCGCCTCGGCATAGCGTTTGACAATCGAAAGCCCCAAACCCGTCGAATCCTCGCCGTTGGTCGGTCTGGCAGAAAGCTGCTTGTACGGCAGAAAAAGCTGCGCCTGCTCTTCCGGGCTGATGCCGTCGCCCTCATTTGTTACGAAAAGATAACACCTTTGAGGGCTTGTGCGGTGACTTTCCACATCTACATTTGGGTCGGCGGCACTTTCCAAACAGATATGCACCGTTGCCCGTTTTGGCGAGTATTTGACGGCATTGGAAATGAGATTTTCTACAATACGGTAGAAAGCGTCTTCGTCAAGCGTCAGTATAATAGCGGGTTCGGATGATACAAACGCGAGCGAAATACCTTTGGCTTCGGCACGGTCGGCAAAGTCGTCCACAATAATACGAACGCGCTTGACAGCATCAAACGCGGTGGGGGCTTGCAGCCAAAAATTTGTTGCTGTGCTTGACTCTGCATTTGACTCTGTACTTAGCTGTGCATCATGCTTTGGGTCCAGTTCGGGAGTCTGTGCGCGGAGCAGCATTTTGACGGCACGGAGCATTGCTTCGGTTGTGTGGATAATTGTTTGTGCTTTTTCGATTTGTGCTTTTTCGATTTGCGCTCTTTCGTCTGCTTGTTTGTGGTGGTTTGTGGTGCTGTAAATTTGTTCGGCAGCCATTTTTACACCAAGAAGCGGATTTTTGAGGTCGTGCGCCACAACGCCTAAAAACTCCATTTTCTCCGCGTTCAGTCGTTGAAGCTCTCGATTGCGCTCTTGCAAAAGCCGCGAAGCTCTCGATTGCGCTCTTGCAAAAGCCGCTCTCCACGCTGCTTTAAGCGATATGCCCACGCCGCCAAGAGCAGTAATGCAAGAAGCAGCGCAATTCCAAAGACAAGAAATAGCACTGTGCGGTTTTGCAGTTGTTGCTCGCGCTCAAGCGCTCGGAAGCGTTCATCCTTGCGCTCTACGTCATAGCGGATTTGGAGATTAGCGAGTGTTTGTGCTTTTGTGCGGGATTGAAGGGTGTCGTGTATGGCACGGGCGGCGCATTCATAGACGTACGCGGAGTCGTACCGCCGCGCTCCGGCAAAGGCTTTTGCGGCAGTTTGGTACCAATCAAGTAGAATCGATGTTTTGAGCAAACCGGCACGAGTGCTGTCTGCCCGTACAGGTGAGAGCAACTGCAATGCAGCACTCCACCTGCCCTGTGCGCACCACACACGAGCAAGAAAGACTGCTTCGGCACATTTATTTGCTCCTTGATTCGTCGCGCTTGCGTTTGTTTTCTTCAAGGCGAAAAGTCGTGCCGAGATTGCATTATATCTCAGCGCGGCTTCGTAATCACCGCCACGAAGCGCAAACTCTGCTTTTTGCCCGTACAACGACGATGGGATGAGCAGCGAGTCTTGAACGTGCCGCAGAACGATGTAGGCATCTGCTCGCTCTAAAGCCGCAGCAGCAGCACTCACCCGCCCACTTGCCTGCTCCAATAAAGCAAGATAGACCAGTGTCGTCAAATACGGACGCACAGTGTGTTGGCGGTCGAAAAGCAGAAGTGCTTCGTCTATGTAGCGCCGAGCGCGGTCGGTGTCGCCGATAGCAGCAAAGCCGCGCGAGAGAACATCAAGCGCACGGGCAATGTTCGTGGAATCGGCAAGGTCGCGCCAAATATGCAGCGCCTCGAGTTGAAGGGGGATTGCGCTGGCGTAGTTATCGGTATTCTTGCAGAACTTGAGCGCCTGCTCTTGGAGCGAATCGGCGAGGTGGCGGAGTTTTGCGTTGGTGACTGGCTTCGGTGTTTGTTCTCGTGGCAGAGTATTTTGCCCGTAGGCAAAGCACGATAAGGTAAGGCAATATATGGCAACAGCGCACCAAAGCCGGAAAATGAACGTGGCAGTTACCAGACGTAAAAGCATATGTAGCGAATGTACAATGGGGAAAATATTGTCTCGGACATATTCAAGGTTTTTCAATCTCACCTCACCGCCAAACCATAGCTCACAGCACGAATCTCTTGGATAATGCGCTGAATTTTTTCCTCAATGACGGGCATATCCAGCCGCGTGAACTCCAGTGTTCGCGTCCATTCGTCGTCCTGCGCATTCGATGTAGCGCGGCGCGTGAAGAGCAAACGCGTGGTAAAAAATTCTTGCTCCGGCTGAAGACATGAAGCCACAAACGCATAGACTTCCAGTTGCAAGCGGTATTCCGCCAAGAGCCTGTCCATATCACGCCCCGCACCGACACGATTCGTTTTCCAGTCCCATATTTCCAGCGCTCCCGACGGCGTTTTGACAAGCACATCTATCGCTCCGATAAGGAAATCTGCGCCAAGCGGCATCGTGATTGGGTATTCGTACTGCCCACCCAAAAGCGCCTCAGCATAACGCCGCACAAGTGGTGCGCTGGCAACAGCCTGTGTCTCGCGCTGAATCCGTGCATGAAGTGCAGGCGTGAACGTGCGGCGCGTAGAGGGCAGAACACGCTCAAGTGTACGCTGGAATTCGCTTGGCTGCACAGCACCTTCGGTATTCATCCAGAGCGGCAAATGCTGCAAGACCGCATGAATACTTTCGCCCGCAGTCGTGCCGAGCGTCTCGTCGCCATCGTCGTCTGTGCCGGAAGCTCGTCCGGTGAAATATCCTTCATCGTCCGCCGGTGGCAGTCCCAGACGGTACAGACGCTCGTATTCATCAGGATTACGGCGAAAAAGCTGCAACTGCGAGGCAGAATAAAAATCGCCTTCGATGCTGCTGGAAAGCGTGCCAAGCAGCATTGGCGGAAGATGGACGACTGCACTGAGATTTTGAACTGCCGCAAGTGATTCAACGGAAATACCGTCTATATTTCGTTGACGTTCCTTGTTGTGTTGACGTTCCTCGTTGTACGGAGTGTGAGGATCTGCGGCGGAAGAAAAATCCGCCAAAAACTGCTCCCGCGCACGAATGATGGGAATACGAAATTGCACCTCGCGCTGGGTAAACTCTTCACCCTGCAAAATGTCCAATTTCTGCATCGGAAAGTCGAGAGAAGGCAGCACCAGAAGATTCTTTCCCTCCGCGTTCAGACTTTCCAACATCATCCACAAGAAGCCTTGCGGCTTTTTCATATCGCCTTTAGCGGTTTCCTGACATTTTCCGGCAATGATTAAATGGTCTTTTGCTCGCGTCAGTGCCACATAGAGCAGACGCTTGGATTCGGCTTCTTCGGCAAGACGGTCTTTCTCGGAAGCAATATGATAAAGCGGCGTGGAGAGATGCTCCATCGTACCGTCTTCGCGGGCACGAAGCATTTTGAAGGACATTCCAAGCGCTGTATCGAAGGACAAACCACCTCCGAAACCACCCGAACCGGAATTAGCGTTGTACACCGCCACGATAGGCGCTTCTAAGCCTTTTGCACCGTGAATGGTGAATATCTGCACCGCATTTTTCGTTGCGCCGGAATCTGCCTCACCTTCATTGAAAGCATAGAGCGCCAAACGGCGCAGTTCTTCAGCAAAATCGTACAAATTACGAAAGCCCTTGTTTTCGTATCTGCGGGCAATAACAAGCAACTTTTCCAAATTTGCCTCAATCTGGTCGAAGCGCTCGTCGGCAGCAATCATCGCCCGCCATGCGGTTTGCTCCAAAATAGTGCGGATAAGAGTTGGTATGGATAGCTGTGCAGCCAGAGGCAGTAAGTTCGTGAGTGTGGCGTATGCACGGCGAGCGTTCTCACTTGTTGCTTGGCTACCGCAATACTCGCCAAAGCGCTCCCAGAGCGAATTCACGCCGCTTCCGTCGCTGGCGCTGACCTCTGTGCGGCTAATGCCATACAGTTCGGTATCGCTAACAGCAAAAAAAGGCGACCGCAGCAAGGCAGCAAGCGCGATGTCGTCGTTGGCATTTTGCAAAAAGAGCAAAAACGAGCGAATATCCAGAATTTCTTGCCGCTCATAAAATCCCCGCCCTCCCACGACCAGAAAGGGAACATTACAGCGACGAAGCGCTGCAAGTAGGCTCTCCATGCCGTTTCGTGAGCGCATGAGAATCATCATATCGCTGTAGAGAGCCGGACGCGGTGTACCGTCGGTAGAACGCACCATCACTGGCTCCGCAGTCGTACCGTCGGCAATAGCGCGAAAATACTCAGCAAGAAGTTGGGCATCGGAAATAAACGACTCTTCATTCTCTCCATCGCTCTCTCCGCCCGAATCTGCTTCGCTCTCGACTGAAGCCGCTTCCGCACTCGAAGCATTTTTTGAATAAGGATACCGCGCAAGGAGCATCGTAACAGTGCCTTGCAACTGAGACGACCCCACACCGCAGACAATATCGTCATACTCAACATCAAACTCCGTCTTTGTGCGGCGTAGCTGGTCGCCGCAGACGCAATTAACAAAGGCAGCAATTTCCGGCACAAGGCGAAAGGTAGCGCGAAGCCCTATGTTTCCTGCTTTCTCCATTTCGCTGAGTGCTGGCATATTGCCAAGAGGTGTCCGAAAGTCCGGCGCAATCTGCCCTGCGGCAAGAAAACGCTTGTTGAGTGCCTCAATATCACGCTTTGCTTTGGCAAAAACGCGCACGTCCGCACCACGAAAGCGGTAGATACTTTGCTTGGGGTCGCCGACAATAAACAAATTTGTGCCGGAGGCTGATATTTCCTCGTCGGGAGCAGCTTGCTCACGAGCAGCTTGCTCACGAGGAGTTTGCTCACCAAGAGTTTGCTCACCAAGCCGACCGATGATTTTTTTTGCCAGACGATATTGCAATTCGTTGGTGTCTTGGAACTCATCCATCATCAGAAAGCGTGTTTTCATGCGGATTCGGGAGCAAACATCTTCATTATCCAAGAGCTTATCTACCTTGAGTTCCAAATCGTCAAAATCAAGCGCTCCCAAACGCTCTTTTTCCTCGCGCACAAGCGTCCATGCTTCACGGGCAATACCAAGCAGGATATGGATAATTTCCAGCATCGCGCGGTCATGCGTGGAATGAGGAATGACCGATGCCATCTGAGCCACATCAACGAAAAGCGCGTTTGCTTCTGAGTTCAAAAGCACGTAACGGTCACGGTTCAAGAAATTTTTCTCAGATTTTTTATTGACACTCGTTCCGCTTATCGTACCGGTGGACTTCGAGATTAAGCCGTTTTCAAATATCACTGAACAGAAGCGTTGCCAGAAATCTTGTGCCGTGCGCCATGTTTGCTGCGAAGGCGCTTCAGTAGCGGATTCTTGCAGTCTCGTCAGTTGGTTTTGAAGGATTCCCAACGTGCTGTCGAGTGCGTCCAGTTTTGGGCGCGTTGTGGCGGAAAACGCATCAAAATCAAGTGTGCGCAAAGCGCCATCCAGTGTCGCGCAATACTGCTGGGCTGTCGTAAAAAAACGCGACACAAACATTTCTTCGGTTATCTGCAAGAGCGCGTCAATACTGTGCTGGCGGTAGAGTTCCTCCAGTTCGTTGAAACGCTCGGCGCTTCCAAGCAAGGTTTTGAGCATTTCCACCAAATCTCTTTTGCCGAAGAGCATCCAGACACGCCGTGCGGCAATTTGCTTTTCGGACGGCTCATGTACGTCATCTTCAGCACTTTTCTTCCCTTTCGCTTTTATCGTTTTGCTTTCTTCTTTTGCCTCCAACCATTCTTCTAGCGTCTCCATAATGGCGTGTTCCTTCATCTGTACGCCTTCGTGTTCCTCAAGCTCAGTGAAGTTCGGGTTCACACCCGCTTCGATGGGAAATTCACGCAGCAACCGCGCACAAAAGCTATGAATGGTGGAAATATTGGCACTTGAAAAGCGCTCCCGGACAGCTTTAATACGCCCCCATTGCGGCTTATACTCAGGGTTAGCAAGGCGCTTCTCAATTTCTTGACTAACGCGGTGGTGCATCTCGGCGGCGGCTTTGCGTGTGAAGGTGATAGCCGTGATATTCCGCACATCGGCACGAAGAATGTCGTCAAAAAGCAGATAGGCGAAGCGTTGCACCAGAACGCTTGTCTTGCCTGCGCCCGCACCGGCAGTGACAGCCAAGTGACGATCGGCGCTTTGGGCGATTTTTTGTTCGCGAGTGAAGTTATTAGACATAGAGGAAATTACGCTTCAAGTGTTTGGAGATGGGATTGGAGGCGGAGTTGGAAGTCTTGAAATAAAAATATCTTTTTGTAGGTCAGAGAGTTTCATACAGCACCTTTCCACGCTCTTCAACAAGCTCCACAAAGTAATTGCGCGGTGTGAGTGGCACTACATCTATCGGTACGCGCAGTTCTTCTTCAATTTTCCCGCAAAAGCAAATATTCCCAATCCCTTCATATCGCAAGCAATATCAATATCGTTCGCATCATCGGGCGTTTCAAGTGCAGAACCGAAGAGAATAACCTTCCGTGCGCCGTAATGCTTTGCCCATTTGACAATGGTATCAAGATGGTGTTGTGTAACGCGCATAATTCCTCGCTGGATATGGTCGTCATTCTGTAAAAATGCTTTTGATAGAAAGCATTTCAATTTACGGAATCGCTATCGTGTTTCCAAGCCGTGCGTTTGCGGTATTCTCTCAGCGACGATAATGCCGGATATAATCGTGAAAATTCCAGGTTGCCAGCTTGTCCAGCGCAGCCCGCACACCATTATGAAAGAGTTGAATTTTGTCGCTATCGCTGAGGTTAAAGTCAATCGCGCTCACAAAATGTTCTTTCTCACCACGCCGAATGCGATTGCTAATATGCACAATTCGCGCGGCGTTCTGCGGATTGCCGTGGATATAGCCCTTGTCGCCATGCTGGCTGGCGGTTTGAAAAATTGCCAGCCCGATTTTTACGAGATTGTCCAGTTCCTGATTGTCGGCTTGCGGCGAATCATCTTCAATGGTCAACCCAAACGTAGGACATTTCGGCGGACGAGCAAAATCGGATACGTCAAAAATAGAAAGTGGAAAATTAGACACAATAAAGCCATCCACAAAGCAAGTAGAATGTGACGCTTTCATATTTTCAGGCGGAGTCGAGAAATCACTAAGCCGGAAGGGAGAAAAGAACATGGGAATTGAAGCCGAAGCCCGCACCAAATCTGCAACGAGAATAGAATTGGCATCGCGCACATAATCTTCCAAGTCCAACGGAAAGACCACCTTTCGGCGCTGAGAAATATTCGTTGCCACGACTTGAAAATCCTGCTCCAGATATTCGCCGTCAATCATTATCGCATCGCGCCGCCACTTGCGCCGAAGCGAACCAACTGTAAACTCCTCGCCACGATTGAGTTTCTCAAGTTCGGAACACAAAAAACCCTTCAAGCGCCCGCCCGGATTCAATCCCAAGCGCACAATCACCTCGTTCAAATTCCGCAGCATAGCGACCGTCGTTTTTGCACGATTCATAAAGGTTTCGAGAGCACTGTCATTGTCGGGAAGCGTCAGAAGGCGCACTACTGCTTGTGCATCGTCACCACCATCGGCAAAGCGCAGGAAATCTATATTTGCCAATACTTCCAGCAGTTGAGACGTTCTGTGGTCGGCAGCACTCCGTCCCGCGCATGCCAGAAAGGCGGCATTGAGCGCACCGGCACTTGTTCCGGCAATCTTACGGAATCGCAAACCGCACTCTTCTATCGCAAAGAGTGCCCCTAACGCCGCAATCCCCTTCACGCCACCGCCTTCGATGACAACATCCATGAACCCAACGCGTTCGCCGTTATCGGGCTTTGTATAGAGAAGATTAGTCGCGGCGGCAAGGTTGAAGTCCCGCTTGAAAGCTGCTATTTCGTCGCGGACATCGTTGGTAAAGTCGTGGGTGGTGAGCATGAAAAAGAAAATACTTATGGAAAAACAACATGGTGCTTGATGTGATTATCTGCTTTGCCGTATCGGATTGGGTAGAGTTTTTCCATTGCTGCATGAATTCAATATGGGATTTCTTAAAAAGCCTGTACCTCTCAGAAAAATTTTATCCCAGTCATCATTTTCTTTGGGCGGCAAAGGCGGTAGAATCTCGTGGGGAAGCAATGTGCGTGGTGGAATGGTCAAAACTGCGAAAGAATAGAAAGATATACCTTTGATAGTGGCAGAAGAATACACCTGAATAAGGCTCTTTCCGCCTGAAAGTTCATAGACTCTGTGAATCATGATTTCTCCATCTTGCATTGCGGGGAAGTCCTCATCCATTGTGCCGTTTGGATGGAGGCGAAAAAGCGGGAGCATCTGCGGATTATTCCCACCAAAGCGCTCATGGAAACCACTCATCAAAATACCGCCATCATGTTGTACATTTATTCTCTGCGAAAACACGGCATAACCCAAGGGATAAAAACTGCACTGAAAAGTTGTATCTCTTGTGCCGTCAATATTCAGACGGACAGTATCTCTGGACATTCCTTGTTCAGAGGGATTCGTTATTTTTTTTTCAACAACGACAAGAATTTTTCCGTCAGATTGAGGAGCTATACTTCGTACCTCTTCTGCTGTTATGCTGTTTTGTAGCGCTCGCAAAAATGGCTCGTCCATGCTGTAATCAGCGTTTAATCGAACAATTTGGTGAGCATCATAGCCATTGAATCGAGTAAAATGTCCGGCGACGAGCAGCTTGCCGCTACTTTGCAGAAAGAAGCTGGAAAGGCTTCCGGAGCTGTCTGCTTGATCTTTATTGAAAAGGTCGGTGCAGATGACGGTATCAATGGAGCCGTTCGGATGAAGCCTCGCCAAACGGGGCAAATCATAGTAGTAACAGCCAATGATACTCTTTCCGTTGGGCAGAGGTGTATTTCCATGTACTGCCACAGTCGTTACGCGTCCGTCAGCATGACGCATCCTGTGATGCGAGCCACAGGTACGCACAACGACAAAGCCCAACCATTCAAGAAACTTGAGCATTTCTTTACCGGAGAGCGAAGGAGATTTAGGCATGAGGAAGCACCTCAATATCGCGTACACCAACGAATGTGTTTGTTGAGATAAAACCCTCGCCGCGCTCTTCCAAACACATTTCTATCACGTCACGAAGATTGCTCATTGCCTCCTCTAGGGTTTTGCCAAAAGAATGACAGCCGCGAAACGTCGGACAAGAGACGATAAACATACCGTCTTCGTCGAGTTCGACAATAACAGGAAAGTGTTGATTATTCATAATATATTCCTCGTTAGAAAGTACCCGGAATTCGTACACTCAAGACTAAATTCTGACTCCTTTGCTTGCTAAACCGCATACAACAACGCCTTGGTGAATATCCCGTAGCTCCAAATTGAGAGAAGCCTCGCAAACATTCTGTGAGCGAGGAAATAATGTCGCTGAAATTTATTTCGGCAATAATGTTTGCATTTGCTTGTAGATAAGTCCCGCCGCACGGCGTGGATTCAGGCGATACAGCATATCCATCAGTTTAGCATCTTTACCCACCAAAACGCGATAGCGGTTTTGCTCCATTGCCTCAATAATTATCTCAGCTGCTTTCGCCGCCGGAAGCGTCGGAAATGAGCTTTCTTGTCCCTCTGCGCCGGAAGAAATGGAAACACCGGAATTTTGGGTAATGTTTGTATTGATGGCTCCCGGGAACACAACCGTTACGCGCACATTCGTATCGGAAAGTTCCGAATGCAGCCCTTCGGTCAGAAGTTTGACTGCCGCTTTGGATGCTCCATAGATGGTTTGCCCCGGCACAGGCAGAAAGCCGCCCATACTGGAAGTATTGACGATATGCGCTTCCGGGCGTGCGCGAAGATGTGGCAAAAACGCTTTAATCATGTACAACGTACCGTAGAAATTCACATTCATCACCCGCTCAATAGCATCGAACGGCAAATCATAGAACCGTACAAAAGGCTGAATGATACCGGCATTGTTGATAATGCCGTCCACCGAGCCGTGCGCCGCTATCACCGACGCGGGCAGTGCTTCGACTGCTGCTTTGTCGGTAATGTTCAGGATGTGCGTACTTGCCATAGCTTGTTTGTCTTTTGCCAGTGCCAGCGTTTCGGCAAGCGATGTTTCGTTCATATCCACAGCCGCAACTCGTGCGCCTTTAGCAAGCAGATGCAGCGTGAGTTCGCGTCCCATGCCGCTTCCAGCACCCGTAACGACGATAGTTTTTCCATTGGCTTTCATGGTTGTTCCTTTTTGTTGAGTATCAAATAGCTTCGTTGATTTTATAGACAATTATAGTCGTAAATAGGCAAATGCGTCGTATATTTGCCGAATGAAACTCTCAGAATATGCCAAACGCCATTCGATTTCGTACCGCACAGCGCACCGCCATTGGAAGCAGGGTTTTATCAAGGGTACACAGCTTGCAAGCGGAACGATTGTGGTCGAAGAAGAATCTTCTAATGTTGTTACAACCAAGCAACGAGCGGTGTTGTACGCCCGTGTCTCATCGTCGGAAAATAAGGCCAACGTTGAAACACAGCTTGAACGCTTACGTGGCTATGCTTCCGCCAAAGGCTACACGATTGTCCGCGAAGTCAAAGAAATTGGAAGCGGATTGAATGATAAACGTCCGTTGTTGGAAAAAATCTTGCTCTGGGACGCTTGGGATATTGTGCTTGTTGAACACAAAGACCGTTTGGCGCGGTTTGGTGTCAATTATCTTGGTGTTCTGCTTCAAAAGCAAGGCAAAACGATTGAGATTATCAACAACGTCCACGACAATAAAGATGATTTGATGCAAGATTTTGTCGCTATCATCACCAGTTTTACGGCGCGTCTCTACGGATTACGCCGTTCACAACGCAAGACAGCCATCGTAACGATGGCGGAAGCCATCATCAAAGAACTGCACGAGAACGAATGAGACTTGTAGAACGTCATATCATTACCAAAAACCACCGACTTTTCGCCGAGTGCGACCGTGTGTGTTTTGCCGCAAAAAACCTCTACAATCTGGCAAACTACACGATTCGCCAACAGTTCTTTGCGACCAACACGGTGCTTGGCTACAACGCATTGGATAAACTCATGCAACCGAGCGATGCGTATCGTGCCTTGCCGTCAAAAGTCTCCCAGCAAGTTCTGATGCAACTTTGCCGCAACTGGAAAGCACATTTTGCCGCCATGCGCGAGTTTGGCAAGCATCCTGAGCGTTTTCTTGGTAAACCAAAACTTCCACGTTACAAAAACAAAGAACAAGGGCGATTTCTCGCGCTCTACACGGTGCAGGCGGTTTCCAAGCCGCATCTTCGTAACGGCATTGTGCGCTTGTCCATGACGACGATTGACGTGCCGACCAAGCAGCACAATATTCAACAAGTCCGCATCAGTCCTCAGCTTGACCACTATGTTGTTGAAGTTGTGTACGATAAAGCACCTCAAAAATCCGACCTTGAAAAGACCGCCGACAAAAGCAAGATAGCGAGTGTAGATATTGGCATTGGAACACTTGCGGCTGTAACTTCCAATCAAGCCGGATTCCGTCCGCTCTTGATAAACGGCAGACCGCTTAAATCCATGAACGCCTACTACAACAAGCAAAAAGCAGCCTTGCAATCACGATGCCACGGCGACCGTGGCGGCGGCGAAAAGCAGACTTCGCGCCGTATTCGCAAGCTGACGCACAAACGGAACTGCAAAATGGACAATTACTTGCATCATGCAAGCAGCCTCGTTATCAAAGAACTGGTCGAACGCGGCATCGGTACACTGGTTATCGGTAAAAACCCGCACTGGAAGCAAGAGGTTAATCTTGGCAAGCGCACCAATCAAGCCTTTGTGAACATTCCTCATGCGCGGTTTATTGACCAACTGCGATACAAAGCAGCATTGGTCGGTATTGCGGTTGTTTTGACCGAAGAAAGCTACACCTCAAAATGCTCGTTTTTGGACAATGAACCAATTACCAAACACGAGACCTACATGGGTAAACGCAAGCATCGGGGCTTGTTTGTGGCTTCAGACGGTCGCCAAATCAATGCCGATATTAACGGAGCGGCAAATATTCTCCGAAAAGTATTCCCAAACGCTTGGAATCGTGATTCCGCCGATGGGATACAGGGCGTTGTAGTTCGCCCTGTACGCATTACTCCGTACAAAGTAGCAGCTTGACATATTTGTCTATGCTTTTACGAACTATAGTGTGATGAGGAATTTCTGATAAATGGTCAGGGGCGAAAATACATATTCAGCAGTTTCATCAAATTTGTACGGCGCTTGTAGTTCGTACGCAGGTCGAGTAAGATTTCCTGCGCTTTTACGCTGTCAATCGTTTGCAAATACTTCAGTGCTTCGGCGACTTGGCTATACGCATTGTTGTCAGCAATTTTCTTTTGGGTCTCAATGTGGCGTAGCAATACCTCTTTGGCATTCTCCGGCTCAGTGTGCAATCTCTTGATGGCAAATAGGTATTCCGTGCCGGAGCGGAGGCTCTTTGCGTGAACCATTGCCCAACACTCTTTCCAGCGCTCTTGCTTGTCCAAATAGCGGAAGAATTCTTCGGGGTTCTGCTTATGCAGCAACGTTTCTAAAGGTTCCGCCCCAGCACCAAGATATTCCGAAGCCGCCTGCAAAAGTTCAGCTTTGGGGTGCGCTTGGAGAAGTTTTTCGGCAGATTTCAGATACGCTGTCGGTGGTTCCTGCATCACCGCCGCAAGCTCCAATCGGCATAGCAAAATAGCGCTACTGCCGAACATTGACCAATATTTTTCGCCGGGCTTCTGAATGAAATTGTCCACAATCCTGAGTGCTTCTGTTGCTTTGCCTTGTCTTCGGTACAGTGCCACCAATTCAAGCGTCAGTGTACTGCTATTGATATAGCTTGCAAGCAGCATCAATTCTCGCTCTGCATCATCAAGGTTTGGCGCAATGGTCTTGTAATCCAGTTCCGCATTGCCTCCATATTTTTTGGTTCGGATGGCTTGCAGAATAGTTTCTTTCAGTGCCGGCAGTTCCTGAGGCGTGTACCATTCGGCTTTGCGCTTTTCAATATTGCTAAATGCTCCGTACCCTGTCGCCCCTAGTGCATCCCCAATTTGCGCAACAATCGGCGATTTCTTGCTAACGGGAATAGAGCGAAGAAACTGCACCACATACTCATCGAACTCATCAGAAGCAAAGCCTTCGTCATCGTAATCGTAATCGTCATGGCCATAAAAATCACCTTCCTCAAATCCCTCGTCAATGGTCGTGATAATGCCCACCAGCATAGCCCCGACGCGCTCCGGCAGCATCTCCCACAAACCGCGCACACGGCTGCACTGGCGCATGAGTTCTCGCTCCAGCTTGCTGTTGTCGTGCCGGAGATAATCGTTTTGGAATATTTGTTCGATAGCACGCTCGGCGGCTTTCATCACTTTTTCGGCATCTGTTTCGTTCAGCGCACGTGTCAGTACAGTACGGCGAAAATCTTCCGGCGCATAACGCAGCACCAACTCTTGCAATTCTTTCAAGGGTAACGATTCGACGTACGCTTGAAATTCCTTACTTGCTTCCGGCGGCGTTCCTCCATTGCCGAGAGATTGAAGCGGCAGAACACCCGTTTTTCCTGAACTTTCGTTATCTTCTTCGGGATAACCACGAATGCTATCGCCTTCGCTCATCGCTTCGAGCAGCACGGCAACAACGTGTTTGCACGTGCCGCCATCGTAAGGGCAGTCGCACTCGGCTTCAACACCGTCGCCGTCCAATGATATAATAATACCATAAAACTCCGACCCACCAACTGTTGCCTCAAGCGTTAGGCTGTCGGTGTAGGCAATATCTTCCACAGCGCCACTGCTGTAATAACTTTCGCCGCGTTGGAATATTGTCGAGCCAACCAATGAACGGAGTTGAGCCGTCGTTAAATCGGCAATAGCTTTGGGGAGTGATTTTTCGGTGGTGTGAAACAGTGCCATGGGAGAAACTGATTTCGCGTGATGAAATTATATGGTTTTAACCGAATTTTTCTACTCTTGATTTAACAAGGCAGCATGCTGCCTTGTTTGACAAAGAATTGGAAATAATAATCTGAAGTTACGCTTGAGCTTTCTCAAATTCCCCTCTTTGGGACAAAGATGGGGTGTCTGAGCGATAGCGAGGACGGGGTGTTTCTTCGTCGTCGTGAGACGCTACCCCGTCAGTCTGCGCTGTGCTTGACTGCCACCCCTTCACAAGTGAAGGGGAATTTGGGAAAGCGTAACTTCTCTAATAACTTCAAATTAAAAATGGTATTATATGGTTTTGATTCCGGCATGAAACTCCGCGAGCGCAGAAATAGCAAGCCTATTCAGCTTACCATTTTCTGCATCTCGTTTTGGTTGTGCGTCCCATTCACGATATACTTCTATTGCGTTCTTTCACAGAAATCTACACAATAAAATTCACCAATTTATTCGGAACCGCCACTATCTTTTTCGGCGTTCTGCCTTCTAAGAATTTCTGTACCGTCGGGTCGGCAAGAGCGATTTTCTCCAGTGTTGCTGCATCGGCATTGTTTGGAACGACGACCTTCGCGCGAACTTTGCTGTTGATTTGCAACACGATTTCGATTTCGTCCTGCACCAGTTTCGATGCGTCGTATTCAGGAAAAGCCACTGTTGCGACACTTTCGGTATGCCCCAGAATTTGCCACAGTTCTTCGCCCAAGTGCGGAGCAAATGGCGCAAGGCATAGTACAAACGATTCCATTGCGGCGCGTGGCTTCACATCTGCCTTGAAGAACTCGTTCACGAAAATCATCATTTGCGAAACGGCGGTGTTGAAACTCAGGTTTTCAATATCTTCGCCGACTTTTTTGATGGTATAATGCAATACAAATGCTTGTTCTTTGCTGAGTTCAGTCTCTTTCACATCGGCAGAAAGTTTGCCCGTTTCTTCATTGGTAATCATGCGATAGGCGCGGCTCAAAAACCGTGCAACGCCCTCTACGCCTTTCGTTGACCAAGGTTTTGCAGCCTCCAAGGGTCCCATAAACATTTCAAATATGCGAAGCGCATCCGCACCGTGTTCCTTGATTACGTCGTCAGGATTGACCACATTCCCGCGCGATTTCGACATTTTCACGGAATCCTCGCCCAAAATTAAGCCTTGATGAAACAGCTTTTTGAACGGTTCCGGCGTGGAAACATAACCATAATCAAACAAAACCTTATGCCAAAAGCGTGCGTACAAGAGGTGCAGTACGCTGTGCTCTGCGCCGCCCATGTAAAGGTCAATACCGCCATTATTTCCCTCACTCATCCAATATTTTTCCAATGCCGCGTCCACAAGTGCCGCATCATTGCTTGGGTCTATGAAGCGCAAATAATACCAGCACGAACCCGCCCATTGCGGCATGGTGTTGGTTTCGTACCGTGCTTTTTTGCCCGTTTTTTTGTCGGTGAAGTTTATCCATTCTTCCACCTTTGCAAGCGGCGATTCGCCTGTGCCTGCGGGCTGAAAGTCGCTCACATTCGGGAGTTTCAATGGCAGTTCGTCGGCTTCCAATGCGCGGCGCGTTCCGTCCTCGAAGAACATAATCGGCACAGGTTCACCCCAATAGCGTTGGCGCGAGAACAGCCAATCACGGAGTTTGTACTGCACCTTCAATTTACCCAAACCTTCGCTTGCAAGCCACATCGTCATCCATTTTTTCGCTTTGTTCGATTCCATACTGTCCAGCGAGACTTTATCATTCTTGGAATTGATAGCTATTGCATTTTCGTAATCGTCATAGCCATCCTTCGTGAAGTCCCATTCCGAGCCGTCTGCAGGCTTGAGGACAATCGGAATCGGTAAGCCAAATTTGGTTGCAAAAGCAAAGTCTCGCACGTCGCCGGAGGGAACGCCCATCACCGAACCCGTGCCGTAGTGCGCCAGTACGTAATCAGCAATCCAGACCGGTACTTTTTCGCCATTTACGGGATTCAGTACATATGCGCCCGTAGGAACGCCGCTTTTTTCTTTTGCAAGTTCGGTGCGCTCAAGATCGCTTTTAAGCGCAACGGCTTTTTTATATTCTTCTACTGCCGTGCGTTGCGCGTCCGTCGTTATGCGCTCCACAAGCGAATGCTCCGGCGCAAGCACGATATACGAAACGCCAAAGATTGTGTCCGGGCGCGTGGTATAAACCGTAATGCCTTCGTCATGTCCGACAAGTGGGAACGTTACTTCAGCGCCTTCGGATTTCCCAATCCAATGCTTTTGCATTTCCACCGTTGACTGGGGCCAGTCCAAGTAGGCGAAATCATGCAATAAACGCTCTGCATACGCAGTGATACGCAGCATCCATTGGCGCATCGGGCGGCGCTCGACGGTATAGCCCTTGCTTGTCCATTCGTCCACTTCCTCGTTTGCAAGTACTGTTCCGAGTGCCTCGCACCAGTTCACGGGGATTTCGGCAATAAACGCGAGGCGCTTAGAATCTTGATACCCTTGAATTTCGAGCGGTGTTTTGTACTCCGCCGGAATCGGGAGTTCGCCGATAGGACGCGCCTTTTTCTGCGCTTCGTCGTACCATGAATTGTAAATGAGCAGGAAAATCCACTGCGTCCACTTGTAGTAATCCGGTGTGGTGGTATTGATAACGCGCTCCCAGTCGTAGCCGAAACCGATAGACTTGAGCTGGCGCGTGAAGTTCACAATGTTATCCGCCGTTACTTTTGCGGGGTGAATTCCCGTCGTCATCGCGTATCGCTCGGTCGGCAAGCCGAAGGCATCAAAACCCATCGGATGCAGAACGCTGAAACCTTTCATGCGTTTGTAGCGGCTCACGATGTCGGTGGCGGTATAGCCTTCGGGATGCCCGACGTGCAGACCCGCCCCGCTTGGATAGGGGAACATATCGAGGACGTAGTATTTGGGCTTCGTTGTGTCGGTTATCGTGCGGAACGTTTTATTTACATCCCAGAATTGTTGCCATTTGGCTTCGATGGATTGGTGGTTGTAGGGCATAGAGTTAGAGTTGTATGATAATTTGAGATATGGTATTCAAAATGAATTCAAGTTTTTGCTTCTCACCTTCCAGCATTTCCCAATCAATAAAATCCGATTCGACTGCGTAGCCGTGTTTACCCAGAATTGCATCATTGTCCCAACGTTGTTCAAATTCTTGAAAGCCGCATCCATACTTAAAGGTCAGTATTTCTCGGCTGTATCGCTCTAAGGTAGAAACTACGCCTTGTAGAAGAATGTCCGTTGCTTTCTCTTGTAGCTTCGTTTCCTCGTAGGAGCGGTGTAAAATATCGTACACGTCGGGTCGGAGGTTGATGGATGTGGTCATTTAAGAATCCTTGTAATGCGTTGTTGAGCACGAAAAAAATTCACATATATTTCTTCTAAACGTTGACGACTTGGGTAATTACGCGCTCCAAAATAAAGTGCAATCAAAGGGCAAGCGCAATTCAGTAAAGACAAAATATGTAACCTATCCGAATGTAGTTCAAGGATAAAAAACCATAGTCCGAGCATTCCCATCGCAATAACATATCGACAATAATTCATATAGACTTTGGGTAAGCGCTTTTGTATCCATGCCGTATCGTGCTTCAATTCAACATCTTGTGTTTCGATTCGTTGAGAGACTCCTAACGGAAAATCCAGTAGAGAAGCAATAGAAACATCTTCAAAAAATGGTACATCAAAGATTGGAATTGAATATGAGTATTTCTCTGCAAACCATGTTACTGCCGCAACAAACGAGGTCAAAACAAGATTTGCTACGATGCACATTCGATATGCTTCACTTCCAGTCGGAATCAAGGATAGAAAGTAAGCGATACCAAAGCACGGGATACTTGCCAATGCGATGACAATACATACGCGCATAAAGTATGAGTTTTGAATCTCATCCAGAAATTCATCTTGTAAACTCAAGATAACCTCAAATCTATCTATGGTTTTTACATTCACTATGAGGATTAAGCTAATGATAGTTGGAAAAGCAATCTAGGTAATCAAAGCATTTCCGCCACTTCCAAGTATTCTCGAATCGCGTCATAGATATTTGTGATAGCTTCTTCTTTTGTTGCGCCTTCCGACCAGCATCCAGTCAGTCCCTGACACCATGCCGCATAGCTTGAATCCTCGTAGCGGAGACAAATGCTGTATTTCATAGCTCAGAAAGGTTATGTGGAATGTACGGTGTGGATTGCTTATAATTCAAAATAAACATCTCAAGATACTCATTGTATCAGAAAATGAGTACAACAGGAACAGCCACATTCTATTGCAGCAGGATAGAATTAATCACAACAGGCTCTAACTCCCCAACACCCACGTATCCTTGCTACCGCCACCTTGGGAAGAATTTACTACCAGCGAACCCTTACGCAGCGCCACTCGCGTTAGTCCGCCCGGCATTACGAAAATATCTTCACCATAGAGAATATACGGACGCAAGTCCACGTGCCGTCCCTCAAAAACTTCATCCACAAAGGTGGGAACACGCGAGAGCGAAATGGTCGGCTGCGCGATGTAATTACGCGGGTCGGCAGCAACTAATTCACGGAATTTTGCGTGGTCTTCTTTTGTGGCGTGCGGTCCCACCAGCATTCCATAGCCGCCGGACTCGTTGGCAGCTTTCACGACGAGTTGTTCGATGTTGTCCAGCACATACTCACGCTGCTCGTCTTCCCAGCAGACATATGTGGGAACATTTGGTAAAATCGGCTCTTCGCCCAAATAATACCGAATCATTTTGGGGACATACGCATACACAACTTTGTCGTCTGCCACCCCCGTACCGGGTGCATTTGCAAGAGCAACGTTCCCTTTGCGATACGCATCCATAATGCCCGGAACGCCCAAGAGCGAATCAGGATTGAAAACCGTCGGGTCGAGAAATGTATCATCAACGCGCCGATAAATCACATCTACTCTGCGAAAACCTTTGGTTGTGCGCATTTGTACTGTACCATTGACAACGACCAAATCACGCCCTTCCACAAGCTCAATGCCCATTTGCCGCGCCAGAAAGGAATGCTCAAAGTAAGCAGAATTATAGATGCCCGGCGTGAGTACCGCACAAACAGGGTTGGTGCGCCCCGAAAGCCACTGCAACACGTCCAGTAGGCGAGAGGAATAGTCATCCACCGGCACAACATTAGACGTAGCAAAGACCTCAGGAAATGTACGTTTCATTACCTGACGGTTTTCCAAAACGTAAGAAACACCGGAGGGGCAGCGCAAATTATCTTCCAGTACATAGAACGTACCGTCTTTGTCGCGGATAATATCCGTACCGGTAATATGACACCATACGCCTTTGGGCGGCTTCAAACCTTTGCACTGTGGTAAAAATGCTTTGCTTGTGGTAATAACAAACTCAGGAATGACACCGTCTTTGAGAATTTTTTGCTCATGGTAAATATCCTGCAAAAAGAGATTCAGCGCCTTGATGCGTTGATATAAGCCCGCTTGGAGCTTATGCCATTCCACAGCCTCGACAATACGGGGAATGAGGTCGAAGGGAAAGATTTTTTCGACACCTTCATCGTCACCATACACATTAAAAGTAATGCCCAAGTTCATAAGCGTACTCTCGGCGGCTTGCTGACGGAGGCGGATGTCGTTTGTGCCGAGTGAGTTAATTTTGTCCACCAGTTTTTTTGCGCCCTCGCGTGGTGAACCGTCTGCTTGAAACAGCTCGTCGTAGAAGCCTTCGGGGTTGTAGGAATGAAACGTCATACGTCGGTACTCCCGGAATGGTGATAAAACGAATTTCAGGTGCTTTTTTCAGGTGCTTTCATAAACTACGGTTTCATGCGCTTTCCGCATACGCTATTCCGGCAGCATCCACAAGAGCGGATATGGAACACCAGACCACATCGGAACAGGGAGGTTCGCGGCATCAAGCGCATTGCTGTTCCAAACGTTGCAATTATTGACAATGCTGTATGCACCTGTTTGAGCAGTATTTGCTTCGTAAAACGCTGAGGATGCGCCCCAGAAACCTTCGCGGAGAAAAATGGGTGCTCCATTTTGAAGAGCAAACGAAGCACGTATCCATGTTGCCATGCGTTTGTAATTAACCGCGCTGAGGCGAATTTTTTTCTGCGCAAACGGCTCGGTACTCAAGAACTCATCCGTTATTGCTGTATCGAAGCCACTTACATTCAGCACCGATGCCTGTGATTGAAAAAGTGCTTTCCATGCCAAACCTACGGTAATGCTGCCGCTCATGTAAAAATCACGATCGCCCCAGCCAATTTCAAAAGATTGTTTCCCACGCAAACATGGGAACGTTTGACTCCAGTCAACCTCTGGTGTCCGTACGGGCATAATAATACCCGTATGATACAGATACCGCGCCACTCGTATTTCTACTGCTGCATTATCACGCTCCTGCGAAGGCAATCCGAAACGCCGCGGAACAAGAAATGCAATTATCATACTCAAAGCGAGCATCAATACAAGTGCGAGAGCAATACCATTTTTTTTCGAGAGCCTCATATTTGATGTTATTTGTAACACAGACAAGTGAGCGCAGCGCTCAGTCCGTGCTACTGAAGTCGGTTTTTAGAAAGTGTCTGAAAATTCCACTATCCCTCACCTCAGTCCTCTCCCAGAGGGAGAGGAAGTAAGATTTCATTTGGCTTCTGAAGCTCTCTACCTCTGGGAGAGGGTTGGGAGAGGGGTAATAAAACGAATTTTCAAACACTTTCTTATACAATTTATGTCTTCTCATCGCGGGCGACGACGACCACGACCACCTCTGCGGCGGCGACCACCCTTGAATTGAGCTTGTCCTTGCTCGTCTCCGGCAGCGTCATTGCCGTCTTGCGCCTCACCATTATCAGCAATGTCGTCGTCATCTTCATCATCAAAGGTAGATGGTGTTAGCATATCATCATCCGGACGGAACTCGCCTTCGGGTTCACTCACAAAAAGGCTGGACGGAATGATGACATCTGCGCCTGCATCATCGTCATTATCGTATGGCGCGTCTATGGTTTCGTGCGAACCTGTGTCGCCGACCTCTGCTTCATCATCTTCTTCTATCAGCACTTGCTTACCACGTCCTTTTTTGACGGGTTTGACTTTTTTGGGTGGAATTTTCTTGCCCGAAGCTGTTTCTGCGGGAGTTTCCGGCGATGCAGCTACCGAAATGTCGGGTGTAAGAATTTCCGGTGGCATATTTGCACCCGATTTTACTATCTGCGGTGCAGCGGCGGTTGCAAGCGCAGGTGCATTGGACGGAGGATTCTGTTTTTGTGCAGTTTGCGCGGGAGCTGCAAGAGCTTGCGCAATAGATTTATCAACACGTCCTGCATATTTCTTGAAGTTTTCTGTCAGAAGTTGGAGGAGCTTTTGTGCGGTTTTTTCATATACCGCACGGTCAGCCCAAGCATTACGCGGATTCAACATTGCTGCCGGTACACCCGGACACGCCGACGGCACACTGAGATTAAACACCGCATCAATGCTATACTGCGCCGAATCAAGAGCGCCGGAAGTAATCGCGAGCACAATCGCACGCGAGTAATCGCGCTTGATACGGCTTCCCGTTGCCTGTGTTCCGCCTTGCCATCCCGTATTGACAAGCCAAACTTTCGTATTATTACGGCGCAGACGCTCGCGGAAAAGATTCGCGTATGAGACGGGGTCTTGCACCATGAATGTCTCGCCAAAGCCAGCACTGAAGACAGATCGCGGCTCGATTTTCGGTTCGCCGATGGGATTTTTTGCAGCATAGCCGGACAAATAGAAAAAGACAGCTTGCTCTTGCGTCAGCCGCGCTACGGGCGGTAGTACGCCAAAGGCATCGTTGACAAGAAGTATGACATTTTTTGGGTGTGCGCCGCGCAGTTTGGGCGTGACCGGCTGCAACGGAGAAAGTTGTGCGAGAGAATATGAAACGCGGGCATTATCGCTGATAGATGTATCGGCAAGGTTCGCAATGCGTGTCGTGGTGTCGAATTTCACATTTTCGAGAATCGTACCAAACGTCCGCGATACCGCATAGAGCGAAGGCTCTGTTTCCGGCAATATTCCTTGCGCTTTGGCATATCCGCCGCCTTCAAAAGCAAACACGCCATCATCGCCCCAACCGTGAGCATCGTCACCAATGAGAGTTCGCGCGGTGTCCACCGAAAGAGTTGTTTTGCCGGCACCATTCGTGCCGAAAAGAAGCACGGTTTCACCGTTTGCACCAATGCTGGCAGCGCAGCGCATAGGCAAGACGCGGCGAAGCGGCATGGCATAGCTCATTACCGTAAAGACAGCTTTTTTAATTTCTTCTGCATGGCGTGTGCCGCCGATAATGGCGAGACGCTGCGAAAAATCGTAGAGAACAAATGTTTCCGCCCGTGTGCCGTCTATTTCGGGAATAGCTTTGAAGTTGGGCAGGGAAATAATCGTCATGCGCGGGTCGAATTGGCGAAGTTCTGCCGGAAGCGCTTCAATAAAGGTGTTGCGGACAAAAAGACTCTGCCACGCATTTTCAGTAACAACGCGCAACGGTACTCTGAGACGTGTGTCCGAACCCGCGAAACAGTCTTGGACATAGACATTCCGCTTCTGCAAATACGCTCCGATGCGTGCTTTGAGGGCATTAAATTTTGATTGCTCAATAGCTCGATTTGCCTCGCCCCATGCAATATGTTCTTTATTTATCTCTTCCTCCACGATGAATTTGTCGCGTACAGCAAGTTTCGTGTTGGGTGTCGTTTCCACCATCACTGCCCCGTGCGCAGACATAACGCCTTCGCGCAGGAACAAGATGTGTTCATACAGTTCCGGCGTAGAAAGATTGATGAAGATTTGCCCAAGGTTGTGCAAGCCGTGTTTTTGCGCCAAGAATTGCGGCAAGGGGAGTATTTGTCCGCTTGGTTCGGGCTTCGTTGCTGGTGCAGGTTTTGTTACGGGAGCAGGCTTTTGAACAGGTGCAGCAGCCATTAGCGGCTTCTCCGCCGATAGTTTCTCTGCTGATAATTTCTCCGCTGAAGGCTTCTCTACTTGAGGAGTTTTGGCATTCGGGGCTTGACTCTTACCAGCAGGAGCTTGATTCTTCGGGCTCGTCTTTGGTTTTGCACCTTTGGGCGCTTCAGCTTGCAGCTGCTCTACAAGCGGCTCCGGCGTATGTTCGTCGGGCTGATTGCTTTGTATCTGAACATCTTGCGCCGCAAGGTTTTCTACGGGCAAAGCAATCTCTTGTGCTGCCGGAGCTTTCTTTTTCGCAATGCGGGAGGGTGGTTTTCGTGCCATGATTGTTGTAATGTCCTACATTCAACTTTGAATTGAAATGTGAAAGGACGGTTGAGTGAAAAAATTATGCAATGATTGAGTTCTTGTTATACGCTATTCATACGCTTACGCTGCTACACGCTTGCCAGAACGTCGTTCACAACTGCTTGAGCCTCGTCACTCAGAGCATCTTTTGTACGCGAAGCAAGGCGCAGACGCTCGTTATCCAGAAAATCACGGAGCGCGGGCTTGAGTTCTATGCCTTCCAGCGAATAGAACGTCAGACTTTGTGCGAGCTTGGCGGCTTTGACTTCCGGTGGCAGGAGTTTGTTCAAAACGATTTTGCGCTCCTCGTAAACGAGGCAGTGTCCACCAGAAAAATTGCCTTTGTCAATAATCACCTGAACGCCGATAGTTTCGGCAATAGCTTTGAGTTCTTCGAGAAGTTTTTCGGGTTTCAGTTTCAACGTTTTCCTCGTGTCGTTGTGCAACAAGTTGTTCAACAAAATAGACCTTTAGGATTTTCGCAAACTGTCCATGTTTGCTGTCATTCCGACGCAGGTCGGAATCTATCGGCAACGTGTACACGTCATGGATACCGACCTACGTCGGTATGACAGATGCGATTTGCAAAAGTCCTAACCTTGATACAGATGAAGTATTTTGCTGGCTTCAGTAGCACAGGGTAAGCACAGAGCGCTAAATCTCACAGACAAGAATGTCTGTGCTGCCGAAGCCCAAAATTTTGATACTTTTTTATTAATTCTTACCAGCCCACTTCGCCAAGTTGGTCGCAATGAACTTTCTCGAAATTGCGGCGCGGCGGTGCGGCTTGCGTGGGAGCGCCACCCTTTTTGGCTTGAATCATTGCTTGCGTCAAGCGGGCGCGTTCCAAGCGGATTTCCTCACGGACTTGTGCGTCGCGTTCGCGGTCGTAGTAGAGCGTTCCGTCCACGAATGTCTTTTCCGCGCGGGCATAGATGGAAAGCGGATTGTCTGACCAAAGCACCACGTCTGCATCCTTACCAACTTTCAAGCTGCCCACTTTTGCGTCCACGTGGAGCATTTTTGCGGGATTCAGTGTTACAAATTTCAGCGCTTCTTCTTCCGGTACGCCGCCGTATTTGACGGCTTTTGCGGCTTCTTGGTTCAAGCGACGCGCCATCTCAGCATCGTCGGAGTTGAAGGCAACGTTCAGTCCCATTGCGTTAAGGATTGCGCCATTGTATGGGATAGCATCGGCAACTTCCATTTTGTATGCCCACCAATCGGCAAAGGATGAAGCATTTGCACCGTGCGC
>JANYDO010000344.1 GCA_025363605.1 Candidatus Kapaibacterium sp. | reverse complement strand
AAAGATTCACTGGATATTATTTCTTCTATTCCGCCAAGCCTGACTGCAGACGAACAAACGGCACTGGCGATACTAGACCAAAACCCGATATACGTGAATATCCAACCTATTCAATTTGCCGCGCAACCCTCGGAAATGCTGATGACCGGACAACTTGGCATACGGCTTCCGGTAATGAATCTTGACGCAAGTATTGCGCTTAATTATCCGAAACAAGTCGGTGAGCGGAGTTTTGTGGTGGAAGGAAATGTGGTCAGTGATACGCTCGGCAAAGAAACGCTGCTGGCTATCTATGATCGCCGATTTGTAAGTATGAATTTCTCAGCGAATGGCAAGCAGTATTCCTTGCAGCCGCTTGGGAATAATGGCGTTCATGTGCTGGCGGAGGTGACTTCTGCGCCTTCGATTTCTGTGTGTGGTTCTAAAATGCACAGCGATGAATACCTGCAGAGCGACCCGCCGCCACCGATTGTTTCGTGTGGCAATCCAAGAAAAATACGGATATTATTTTTGGCAACGCCTGATGCGCTACAAAACTTTTTTCCTGGTGCTGTATTTGGAGGAATGCCCGTGCTAGCAACTGAGATACAGAAACAAATAGCCGTTACAAACAAAGCGTTACGGCAATCGTTGGAATGGTCGGACAAAGAAGCAGTCGAAATTGAATTGGCAAACGAACAGCCTATACCTTGGGATCCTCGTGATGGTTATACACAAAGTATGCCTGACCTCCCCCAAGATCAAAGAACATTTACAGATGAAGTTGACTTTTTAAATTATATTTCCTATACAAAAAAAAATGGCGGAAGCACCGAAAGCAACTTTGGGACATATACTGCCACAAATCGCAGGAAAATAGCATTAAACGCGAACTACTACATTAGAAGTCTACGTGAGAGCTATAAAGCCGATATTATCATCATCATACACAATGAAGGTATTTCGCGTGGTGGGGGAAGCGTTTATGGGGGATTGGCATCCCAAGTTCCGGGATTTGTTGTCAGAGAAGGTGGTAACGAAATTGTACCGGGCAGAGATAATGGATTTGCTTTTCTTTGTTCACGCCTTTTTCTCAATGGAAATCCATATCTCCTCGCACACGAACTTGGACATCTTCTCGGCGGAAGGCACTATGCAGAAGCCTCTGATGCCCCACAATTTGGCGCACGATATGGCTATGCTGATTTACTGCCAGTTGCGCCCGGGTATAACCCAAGCCCCGCACAAACGATAATGGCAGAGGGCGGCAACCCCAGCGTTCCATTATATTCTTCACCAAATATCAAGCTGCCGGGAGCATTTTATGCCTATGCTCCTGATAATTTAAGGATAGAAGATAGGGACAAATATCAAGGAATCAATCTAAAAAATATTGCTACAAATCAATTGCCTACCAATCTCGTCTTCCCGAATTCCAGACCAATTGGTTCAACTGATATATATGATGTTACTTCTACCATAGCCGGTTACGCACCAGCTATTGCAGCGTATCAAAACTCAACTCTTGATATTGATCTTAATTTAGACAATGTACCTAAACGCCAATATCACCTTACTCCATTCCTGAACAAAGGACAATCGGCAACGATTACCATACGGTTTTCCGGCTGCGCAGCAAATACGCATCTGGCGCAAGTATTTCTTCTCAGCCGCAATCAGGTTTTGCATCCTTACATTGAAGTATTTTTTGGCTCGGAGCGTACATTGAACTATCAAGTAACCATGCCAAATGATGCTGATTACTCGGGTATTACTGGGATTGCCATGTTGGAAACATATGCTGGTGGAGACCCCAATATTTCAACGAATTATGATCCCGATACGCAGTATTTCAAAATTACATGTGGTGATTGCCAGCAAACCACACTCAAGGCGTTGGCTTCTTTGCAATCGGTTTCCACCCAAAAAGGAAAGCGAAAGATGTTGGAAAGCGCCAATGTTTCGCAATTCGTGGCGTATCCCATCGCTCCCAATCCGATTGCGGGCAATACTGCTGAACTACGTTTTGTATTGCCCGAAGCTGCTGATATTCATATCATGCTCTACAATGCTCTTGGTCAACGTGTCAAAGAAGTATTACATGAACAGAGAATACGTGGCGAACACGTATTACCATTCAACCTGCAAGACCTTCCAAATGGCGCATACACGTGTTGTATGAGGGCGGGAAATCAAACCCTTCGGCAAACCATCATGATTGTGAAATAATCCATCAGAAAGAAATGCTATGAAAACGACTTTTTATCT
>JANYDO010000330.1 GCA_025363605.1 Candidatus Kapaibacterium sp. | reverse complement strand
CAAGATTCTACAACGAGTCCTTGAGTTTCAAGCGGCACTTGGCGGAAGTGCAATTTTGCTTTCGGCGACACTTCCACTCTCAATGCGGCAAGACTTGGTGCGGAGTTTTGCTGAGCGATTGTGTCTTTTCTCCGATACGTCAACCCCTCAGCAAAACTCCGCACCAAGTCTTGCCGCATTGAGAGTGGAAGTGTCGCCGAAAGCAAAATTGCACTTCCGCCAAGTGCTGCTTGAAACTCAAGGACTCGTTGTAGAATCTTGTGCATATAGGCATCATTCGCATGAACTTCATCCACAATCAGCACTTTGCGCGTCATGCCTAAAAGCCGCAAGGACTGATGCTTACTTTGTAGCACAGCAAGTAAGGCTTGGTCTATCGTACCGACACCCACATCTGCTAAAAATGCTTTTTTTCGTGTGTCGGCAAGCCAAGGATTGCACTCCGATGTAACGCTTTTATCATTCGGAGCATAATTGTCATTGAGTACGGATTCAGCTTGAAAAATCGCAGTACGAAATTCTTTGCTTAATTTTGCTGCGCCATGCGCCAGCACAAGCGACGGTCGGGATTGAGGAGCAAAAAGTTTATGGTAATGCTGCTCTAATCGGCTGTGCATGGCGTTTGCGGTAGCCATCGTGGGTAAAGCAAAGAAGAGTCCATCGGCATTGCCCGATGCAATCAGACGATTTGCAAGCAACAGCGCGGCTTCAGTTTTTCCAGCTCCGGTTACGTCTTCAACGATGAGTAATTGTGGCGAAGCATCAGGAGAAAAAGTCTCCGACCATGCTTGAAGCGGACTTGGAATGTCAAATCCGAAAAGAGTTTTGCACGAGAAACATGTTGTTTCCACTTTCGATGGAACCACTCCAAATACTTCAATCGCCTGTTCTGCACTCGGTAAAGCAATCTTATTCCAATAGTCTGCAAGCAGCATTGGCTCGGCATTATATGCGAAATGACTGCTGGAGCCAATCCAATCGCACAAGACAGCAAAACCTGCAATATTCCACGAGCTGCATGAAAATTCATTGGGATTTTGAGGGAATCGCATGGGAGATAGATTGTTCCACAGCCCCAAGACGTGAGTAATATCGCGGACAAATTCTCTTGCGGCTTCTTGTGCCGGTAATAAAAAATAGTAGTGAAAATCACCATTTTTCGTTGTGTTTTTCTCTTCCGGCGGCTTGCCGTGATGCCCCATTATAGAGGTCTCCCAAGCATGAAGCCAACGAAAAAGCAATTTGCGGTCGAGTGCTTCACGTTCTGTATTTTCAATATCAAGCTGCTGTATCGTCTCGCCAAGAAGATGCTTCCAAAGTATGTGTCCCAATGAATCGTGCCGCACGGCATAATCAGTGGCTCGTTGGGGCAATTCTCGTAAATGATGAGAGATGCTCAGATCTGGAACAAGATATTGAAACGTCTGAGAAAACTTCCCCACATCATGCAGCGCCAGCATAAACGTCAACCACAGATGTAGTACTTCTTCCTGCATCCCACACACATCCGCAAGCCGCTTGCGAAGACGTGTGTCGTGCTTCAGTAAAACATACCCTACCGCTGCCACATCCAGCAAATGATATGGCAAAAGGTGATAGTTCAATACATCCTTATCGTTTGTGGCTTTTGCCCAATAACGGTAGTATGATTGTTGCAAGGAGTTTGCCGTGTTCATTATTACAGATAAAAGAGAGTAAAAAACTATGACAGTAAGAACCCCAGAGACGCACAGCTTTTTCGCTGATGGAAACAATCCAGATTACGTGAATTTAAGGTAGTATTCCATGATGCGGCACGAATATACAAAATTAAAAAAGGCAGCGCTAGTGTCGGATGTAACGAAAAACCCGTTACAATCGTTGTTGCAACATCTAATTGTGAGCAATTATTTCCAGCAAGTCCATAATAAATCAGCCATTGTACTTTTCGGTACAAGGGCTAACTATTTTTACGATTTTTACTTTTTTGACATTTTTTGCAGAAAATTGACTTTTTTGGTTCTAAATGATTTCAGTTGGAAAAGAGTTACCTTGCATGAAAAAAGTATGCTCAGTCCAGAACAGTTTTTCTCGCAGATGCTTCAATTAGAAGCACCATTTACGCTGAACCGTGTAGAAACCGTGATGAGCGGCA
>JANYDO010000287.1 GCA_025363605.1 Candidatus Kapaibacterium sp. | reverse complement strand
TGCAAGGAAATAATGGAACAAGAGGAGAAACAACGCATAGTTTGGTAAACAAACAGCGCAACAATACTGACGGCGGAGTGCCGGAATAGTTGCGCAATTTTTTGGCAAATGCACTCATCACGAAACTGCTTGCCTTCCACTGCATTGCATAATTTCCTTTTTCCATTTCCGTAAAGGTGCAAACAAACCTGTTGTTTCCCGCCAAAAAATCCGCTAATTTGCCCTGCATAACGCTTCCCTTCTCACTTTTCCGTGACAACGGCATGATAACCATATCGGGTTTGTTTTATTATCCCATCAAAGGCTGCAAAGGCTGGGCGCTAGACGCAGCACACCTCACCGAGCGCGGCATTGCATTCGACCGCCATTTTATGGTAGTGAACTCCAAAGGGCGTTTTCTGACACAACGCGAAATTCCCCGCATGGCGCTTATTGAACCGACTGTTGCTAATGGAACGCTCACGCTCTCAGCACCAAGCATAGAAACTTTACGCATCATGCACACCAACGAAGGCGATGTGGAAAGCGTTGTCGTCTGGGAAGACACCTGCGAGGCGGTTTCGCAGGGACGCGAGGTAGCGGAATGGCTCACTCACTTCCTTGAAACCGATGCGCATTTAGTAACGATGCACCGCGATTTCCGCCGCACCGTTGACCAAACATACGCCGTGCGTCCCTCAGATCATACAGGCTTTGCCGATGGTTTCCAGATGCTGCTTGCTTCGGAAGCATCGTTGGAAAATGTAAATTCGAGCCTCATTGAAAGCGGCAGCGAACCTGTGCCGATGAACCGTTTCCGTCCGAATATCGTCGTGAAGGGCTGCGATGCCTTTGCCGAAGATACATGGAAGCATTTCAACGTGCAGAATAGCGCCGGAAAAGTGGAAATGCACGGTGTGAAACTGTGCGGGCGCTGCATCGTAACAACCGTTGACCAAGCCACCGGTACAAAAACTGGCGCAGAACCGATAGCGACGCTCAAAAAATTTCGCCGTAACGCCGATGGCACAAAAGTATTATTCGGGCAAAACGTCATACATCATAACATCGGAACTATCGCTGTGGGCGATACAATAGAACTTCTCGCGTAAACCGTCTTTCACGTATTGAAAAAATACTATGGAAAACACTCTCATATCACCGTTGGAACGGCAGGCGCTCAATACCACGAATGGCGAGGCGCTTGAGGATATTCCTATTCCTGAACCTGATATTTCCGACCTTGTAACGGAGGATGACGAGCCTGTGGATAATGTCTTTTCTGCCAAGCAGCAGCGTTTACTCATTGAGACGCTGTACAGCAATGTTGCGCTTTGGAATCCGCCGGAGCGCACATTTATTGCCGATTCCAATGTCGGTCTTTTTTCTTCCACCAAAGAGCCGCCCATTGTGCCGGACGCATTTGTGAGCGTGGATATACCCTTGGAAGCGAATTTCGATTTTGAGAAGGTTCGTGCGTATTTTGCATGGGTCTTCGGGAAAATGCCCGAAATTGTCGTAGAGATAGTTTCCAACCGCAAAGGTGGTGAAATGGTGCGCAAGATGCAAGACTATGCACGGCTGCACATCCCATACTATGCGGTATTTGACCCGTTTTCGCTTTTGCGGGGCGACCGTCTAACGCTCTATGTGCTGCATGGCGGCAAATATCAAGTGCATGGCGATTTCTGGATAGAGGAAGTTGGTGTGGGCTTGCGTCTTTGGGAAGGCGAGTACGAAGGCATGACGACAACATGGATTCGCTGGAGCGATGACCGAGGTAATATCTTTCCGACAGGCAAAGAAAAATCCGAACAAGAAAAAGCACGAGCAGAACAAGAAAAAGCACGAGCCGACCACGCCGAAGAACGAGCCCACCGCCTTGCCGCGCAGCTTCGCGCTCTTGGCATCAATCCCGAACATTAGCAATAACGAATTACGATCACTACCAATCAATCAAAACAATATCCCAATGAAAGAACTATTTCGCCTCAAGCCCTACTTTGTCCGCCATAAGTGGATGTTCATATTGGGTTTTTTGTTTGTCACCATTTCCAATATCTGCTCTACGTCATTGCCGCGTGTCGTGGGCAAAACCATTGACTCCATTGCGCAGAGCGTTGGTAAGAATACCTTTAGCAGCACCGATATTGCGTGGCACATCGGGCTAATGTTTGCGCTCACCGCAGGAAGTGGTTTCTTCATGTTCCTGACGCGCAAGACGATGATCGTTGCTTCGCGCAAGATAGAATATGAACTGAGAGCAGACGTACTGGCGGCTTTGGAACGCCAGCCTTTGCAATACTTCCAGCGCACACCCACGGGCGAACTGATGGCATATTCTACGAACGACATCAACGCTATCCGTGAGTTTTTCGGTCCGGCGGTGATGTATTCCGCGAATACTCTCACGACCTTTGTGTTTGCGCTTTCGATGATGATTGCTCTTTCGCCGTTCATTACCGTCATGGCGCTTCTGCCGATGCCGTTTGTTTCGTTTGCGGTCTATCGCATAGGCTCGCGGGTGCATTTGCTTTTCAAGGATGCGCAAGACCATTACGCAAAGATGACCGCAAAGGCGCAAGAGAACTTGTCCGGTGTGCGTGTCATTCGAGCCTACGGACGCGAAGAGGATGAAATCAAGGCATTTCACGGTATGGGCGAAGGGTATTTGCAAAAGATGATGCGACTTGTGAACATCGAAGCTATTATGATGCCGATTATGATTAGCCTTATCGGGCTGTCGCAAGTATTGGTGCTCGGTACGGGCGGATATTTGGTCATGCGCGGGCAGGCAACGATTGGCGACGTAACGCAGTTTTTCATTTACCTGAACTTGCTTATTTGGCCCGTCATAGCGATTGGTTGGGTCACAAACCTGATTCAACGTGCAGCCGCATCCACAGGGCGCTTGGGGCGCGTGTTCGACGAAGTGCCTGATATTAAGGACAGCGAGGAAACAAACGCGGCAATTACCGCAATTCAAGGCAACGTAGAATTCCGCAATGTGAGCATGAAGTACGCACACAATCTACCTTTTGCGCTTGGCAGTGACGCAGGCGGCATCTCATTTTCCATTGCAGCCGGCGAAACGGTAGGCATTGTGGGCGAGACCGGAAGCGGTAAGTCGTCCTTAGTGAATCTTATCCCACGCCTGTTCAATCACACGAGCGGCGAGCTTTTGATAGACGGGCAGCCAATACGCTCAGTACCGCTTCATGTCTTGCGTTCAGCCATTGCGATTGTTCCGCAGGAATCGTTTTTATTTTCGATGAACATTGCCGATAATATCCGCTTTGGCAAACCAAATGCTTCGATGGATGAAGTCGTGGAAGCAAGCATTATTGCACAAATGCACGAAAACGTGAAGGGTTTCCCCGAAGGCTACGCAACGCTTGTGGGCGAGCGTGGCGTGACGCTTTCCGGCGGACAAAAGCAGCGCACAGCCATTGCGCGGGCAATTATTCGCCAGCCCAACATTCTCATTTTTGACGATTCCCTTTCGGCAGTGGACACCGAGACCGAAGAGAAGATTCTGCGCGGCTTGCGCGAGGTGATGCAAGGGCGCACCAGCATTATCATTGCGCACCGCATCTCGACGGTGAAAAATGCCGATAGAATCATCGTTCTGGAACATGGAATGATTGTGGAAAGCGGAACCCACGAACAGCTCGTGGCACAAGACGGAATCTATGCCGCAATGTATTCGCGTCAGCTTTTGGAAGAAGAAATCTCGGCAATCGAGTAAAAGGAACGAGTGTTATGTTCAAAAAAAGTTGATACTGCGCTTGAGAAACAAGGCAGCATGCTGCCTTGTTGTATTTATCAACTCACAAAGAAAACAATCGGAACGAGGAAAAGGAAAACGATGTCAAGTACAAAAACCCTCACGCTCAAAGCGTTTATATGTAAAGCCTTTATGCTCCTTGCGTGGGGGGTATCTTTGTGGACAACGACAGCAGAAGTGCTTACGGCTCAAACGCTCCCGCTTTTGCCCACAAAACTCATCATTCCGCCGCAATATGCATCGCTTTATCGTTCGACGGCAAGCCTCGCCGTCGCTGATTCCGTGCGGCTGCCGAAGGGTTTCCGTATCAGTGTTTTCCATGCAGGCATGATGAAACCACGCTTTTTTGCATGGAGTCCCTCTGGTGTGCTGCACGTCGTGGATATGAGCGCGGAAGCCGTGTATGCGCTGCCCGACCGCAATGGCGATGGCATTGCTGACACAGCATTTATAGCCGCAGCACCCGTCAAAGAAGCACACAACGTCGTTTTTTATCAAGGCGCAATGCTAGTGGCAGAACCGACACGTGTACTACGCTTTCTCGACCGTGACGGCGACGGCGTGTATGAAACGCGGTCAGTGTTTCTTGACAGCATCCCGAATGGCGGCGTTTTTAATCATTACACACGCACACTGCTTGCCGACACGCTGCGCAATGCGTTCTACCTGAGTGTTGGTGCGCCCTGCGACGCTTGCCGTGCCGACAACCCCGAACGCGCCGCCATTCTACGATTCAATGCCGACGGGAGCGGGCGACGAATCTTCGCTACGGGTCTGCGTAATGCTATTGGCATGGCGTTAGAACCCGCCACAGGACTACTCTGGGCAACCAATGCCGACCGCAACGGGCTTGGCGAAGAAAAGCCCGAAGAAATTGTTACCACCGTACCGGACGGCAGCTATCACGGCTGGCCCCTCGCCTTCAGCAATAGTGCGCGGCGCAGCGAATGGGCGAACTTCAACGTCTCGTCGGACTACCGAGCAATGCTTCCCCTCACGCGGGCAGATTCTATGCGTTTCGCCACGCTTAAAATTGCCGAGGCATATCTTCCTGCCCATTCAACACCGATGGGAATAGCGTTTTATACCGGCAGCCTTTTGCAGCCTTTTTTTCGGAATGCTGCTTTTGTGGCGGTACATGGCTCGTATAGCACCGATTCACGGCGCGTTGCCGCAGGATACAACGTTGCTGTGATGCGGCGTGAGGCAGCTTCTGGCGCATACACCATGCACGATTTTTTGAACGGCTTTCTTACCGATAGCCTTGCCTATACGCATTGGGGGCGACCTTGCGGTGTGGGCTTTTCACCTGAAGGCGAGCTGTATGTTAGTTCTGACGGGGGAATCGGTGCTATATACCGTATTTCCTACACTGCCGAAACAATGTCTGGAGTAACATCCCAGGAACAATATCAAGACTTCCCTTCGTCAGTTTCCCCTAATCCCAGTGCCGATGCGCTTTCGTCGCGCTGGCTGGACTATGCTGCGCCGTATTCGGGAACAATGCTGCTCCAAATAGCGGATGCGCGAGGTGCTATTCTCGCCAGCTCCTCGACAGGCATTAAAGCAGGAAACGGCTCTTTTAACCTTGCCGTTATGATGCCGGACGCATTGATGAGTGGGGCTTCGGGAGCATATTTTTATCGTTTGTGGCTGACGGATGAGAGTGGTAAAACATCTGTTTCGCGAGGCAATTTTATACAACTCGGGCGTTAAGAATATACGACTCAAGCGGTCTCTATGGAAAAACTACGCTAGAATTAGCGCAATTTCTTTTCCCGCCACACAACAAACACTTTCAAAAGTGCGAAAACGTCTGTAAATTACGAGAGAACATAGCACTGAGGCTTTTTCACCGAATACATCAAGCGTTGCAGCCGCTTGGAACGTGTTCGCAGCCGCAGTACGCAGCATAACGATAAGCAGCATAAAGAGTTTTACCTATTTTCCCCTTTCCCGCGCATGGAATCCAAAGATTATTACCGCACTCTTGGCATTGCCCGCACAGCACAGGCAGACGAAATAAAAAAGGCGTTTCGTGGTCTCGCACGGCAGTACCACCCCGACACACACCCCAATGACAAAGAAGCCGAGCGCAAATTCAAGGAAATTAACGAAGCCTACGAAGTCCTCAGCGACCCCGACAAACGCCGCCAATACGACCGCTACGGCGCAAATTGGCAACGATTCCAAACGACCCCTTTTAGTAATAGCAACACTACCGGACAGCGCCGCGCGGGGCAGCGTCCGTCAGGGTTTGCTTCGTCAGCAGGTGCTTCGGGCGGCGGCGCAGGATTTTCGGGACGAGCGCAGCAGACAGGTGCGCCGAATACAGGAAACACTGCGGGCAATAGTGATTTCTTTTCCAATTTCAGCGAGAATTTTAGCAATAGAGGCACAGGTGGCTTTTCTGATATTTTTGGCTCTGTTTTTGGCAAAAAACATGACGATTCGTCAGTGACAGTAGATATTTCTTTGCAAGAAGCATTTTCTGGTGTACAAAAGACCGTAAATATGCACGGCAAAAAAATTCTACTCAATATCAAGCCCGGTATTGAAAGCGGTAAAAAACTGAAGTTGCCGAATCCCTCCACGCAGACCGCGTCAAGCAAGACCGCAGCTGATGTATTTGTGCAAGTAAACATTCTGCCCGACCCCAGATTTGAGCGCAAAGGCGACGACCTCGAAACGGAAGTGAGTGTCCCTTTGTACACGGCTATTCTGGGCGGCGATATTGAAATCCAAACATTCTCCGGCAAAGTAAAAGTGAAAATCGCGCCGGAATCGCAAAGCGGCTCCAAACTACGTCTGCGCGGCTTGGGTATGCCGCGTTATGGCGCACAGTCCGGCACGCTCGGCACGGAGCGCGGCGACCTATTTGCGCGTCTGCTCGTGCAAGTCCCCAAACAACTCAGCGAAAAAGAGCGAGAGCTTTTTCGTCAGCTTGCGAAAATCCGACCGTTTTAATCGCATCTGAAAATAATTCCTCAAAGCCAATGTCATTAAGTTAAGGCTGAAAACTGCATTAAATCAGCCCCCTTGACAAAGGGGGCGACGAGCGCAGCGAGTGGGGGATTTGTCGAAAGGCGCATAAAATCTAAATCCCCCGTTCCCCCTTTATCAAGAGGGGGCGAATGAGTAA
>JANYDO010000264.1 GCA_025363605.1 Candidatus Kapaibacterium sp. | reverse complement strand
GAGAAACGGTGTGAGATTTTGCTCAGGCGGTCAACGTCTTGCTCCATCTGCCCGACAATTTCACGCACTTGTTCGGGATTTTCCGCATCCATTTTTGCAATTTCCAGCCATGCCAAAAGACTCGAAAGTGGCGTTCCCAGTTGGTGAGCAGCCTCTTTTGCCAATCCCACCCAGACGTTGGATTGCTCGGCGGTGCGCACATAGTTGAAAGCGATATATCCCAGAAAAATAAATCCGGCGACGACTAAAATTTCGATATAAGGGAAGAGCATCAAATTCCGCACAAGCACGGAATTGGCGTAATAGACTTTTTGAATGACCATCTGCCCCAGCTTGATTTCAAGCGGCGGATAGACATCGCGCATCTCCGCAATGGTGCGCTTGAGAAGTTGATATTGCTGCTCTTCGGTCATTTGCATGGCGACTGCTGAATCTAACACATTCAGCGACGATTGTAAATACGGCTTCGACGGTTCGTCGTCTGCTCCGGCAAGCACGACAGGAAAGTTAATAGTGGGCGTAATGCCTTCCAAATAGTAGGTGTAATCTACTTTGTCATCTTTTTCGCTTTCGCTGATGCCCTTCTCTGCATAATGCTGAATCACGTTGGCGTAAAACTTCACGACGCTTTCTTCCTTTGCCCGCAGTTGCCCGACGAGGTATTGCGTGTAGAGAAGGACTGTTGCGCTAATGAGAATACCGGTAGTGAGTAGAACAATTTTAATTTGATTTGCCCCCAGACCGGGTTTTCCCGGTTTGCCCGGTCTCAGTCCGGCGAGTTTTAGCGTTGGTGTTTTCATTGAGATACCGTAGATTGGACGTTAGGAGCTTGCAGACAAAATGTAGGCAAGTTTATTCTGCAAAAACGCAGCACCTAATCTACGCAGATGTGCGCAATTCGCCAAGCACAGCCCCACAAACAAATGAAATTTTCTACCGACGACCTTCTAGCTCTCACAACGCCTGATGGTGGCAGATTCCGCACACATTCGCATACCGAAAGCTATGCTTTTGCACGGCAACTTGCTATGCAGCATTACGAGAATTTTCCTGTTGGCTCAGTGCTTATTCCGCGACCGTTGCAGCAACATTTTTACAGCCTTTACGCCTTCTCGCGGCTTGCCGATGACATTGCCGACGAATTGAGCGAGAACGCAACCGAAACCAAATTTGTGGCATTGGGTGCATTAGAACAAATGCTCCTACATCCCGACGATGTGCGTGGGAATCCGATATTAAGCGCTCTCCACGAAACAATGCGCGTGAAAGCGATGCCCGTGCAGCCGTTCCAGCGGCTTCTCACAGCTTTTCGGATGGACAGCGCTTTCAAACAAGCAGAGACGTTTGCCGACCTTGAATTCTATTGCGATCACTCCGCCAATCCCGTCGGCGAACTTGTGCTGCGACTTTTTGACCTCTATACTCCTGACCGTGCACCATTGTCCGATGCCGTTTGTACGGGATTACAGCTAGCGAACTTCTGGCAGGATTTTTCGCGGGATTTGCCTATCGGTCGGGTATTTATTCCGCAAAGCGTCCTAGTAGAATGTGGTTTAGAGAGCGCAGAATTACTGGCACTTTACGGCAACACGGCGCAAGAACCTGACGAAGAAGCGTTAAAATTGGTTAAGGAACGATTTTTCCATGCGTTTACACTTCTTTTTCACAAAACAAAATCGTATTTTGCGTTCGGCAAAGGCTTGTTGCCCACAATAACGCACAAGCGACTTCGTGCGGAACTTGCCCTCACAATCGCAGGCGGTGAGCAGATTCTTGCAAAAGCGTACCGTTCTCAGCATCGCATCTTGCTTCACCGCGTCAGCCTCTCCAAATGGGATGCACCGTCGCTCCTTGCGCGGTCTATTCGGCTTTTTGTTGGATAATCATTTTTTATCGTTCCTCCCTACTTTTACTTTCTTATTCCCGTTGGGGGTGCTAGAATGGCTTCCATGCTCACATATTCTGCCGATTCCGCATTGGATAACGTGCTTCCGCTTCCGCAGCAAAGTACAACAAACTTTTTTTATTCGTTTTCGCTCTTGCCCAAGGAAGAGCGCGAAGCGATTCATACCGTGTATGCGTTCTGCCGCTACACCGACGACATCGTGGATATTGAGCACCCCGTCGTTGGTGCTCAGTTAGGCGACTACTCGTCCGTGCAACGCAAGCGTGAACGTCTCGACCGTTGGCGACGCGAAGTAGAGCGCTGCTACAACGGCACATCAACACACCCCATCATGCTTCCCCTTTCGGCAGTTGTGAATCGTTTTTCGATTCCGCAGCAGTACCTTCAAACACTTATTGATGGCTGCGAGCGCGACCTTGTGCAACATCGCTATAAGTCGTTCGACGAACTGAAGGAATACTGTTACAGCGTGGCAAGTATTGTGGGCTTGATTTGCATTGAAATTTTCGGCTATAAATACGATGAAACCAAGGAATATGCGGTCAATTTGGGTTATGCGTTGCAACTGACCAATATCCTCAGGGACATTAAGGCAGATAGCGATAACAGTCGTATTTACTTGCCTCAGGAAGACTTAGAACGCTTTCATTATAGCGAAGAAGAACTCATGCGCAATGTCTATAATGACAATTTTGTGGAATTGATGCGCTTTGAATCTCGCCGTGCACGCGAGTACTACCACAAAGCCCGCGCCGCGCTACGCCCCGACGAGAGCATCACGATGTTTGCTGCTCAAATTATGGATGCAATTTACTACCGACTTTTAGAGAAAATTGAAATTGCCGATTACAATGTCTTTCAAGGAAAAATATCGGTCTCAACGTCGCATAAAATCTTGATTGCGCTGCGTCTGTGGATGAAGACACACTTGCTGTTGAAGAAATCATGATGCACTGAGCATTACACTCAAGTTTATACCGAACAAGAAAAAGATTGTAACCTTTTCATCGGTGATTCGTTTTTTCCACAAAATTGTGTAACTTGTATTCGTGTTGATTGGGTGTTTCTGCGCCTTGATTGTAACACTATTTGGCACAGTTTTCCACACATCATTTGTTCGCTTGACTATGCAGTACACGTTTTCACCCGAAGAACTCACAAAAATAGAAGGTATCAAAGCTCGCTACCCCGAAGGAAAAGCAGCGCTCATGCCCGTTCTCTGGATGGCACAAGCAAAATGGGGCTGGCTTTCGGATGACGTGATGCGGTGTGTTGCCGAGACTCTTTCCCTACCGCTCGCTCACGTCAAAGGCGTAGCAACGTTTTACACGATGTATTTCAAAAAGCCGATGGGAAAGTACCACGTCCAAGTCTGCACCAACGTCTCGTGTATGCTGCGCGGTGGTGATACACTTTTTGAGAATGTGAAAGCAAAATACGGTATTGGGCACAACGAGTGTTCCGCCGATGGTCGTCTTTCGCTGGAGGAAGTCGAGTGTATGGGCGCTTGCGGCGGCGCACCGATGATTGCCATCAACGAAGATTATCACGAAAACGTCAATTTTACTGAGGTAGAGCGCCTTATTGAATCGCTCCCATAATTTGCCTTACGATTCCCCGTGTGGTTTCTTCGGAAAACCGCACAAGAATCTCACGTCAGCAGCACTCAGAAAGGATTTTGGCCATGAAGAAACAGCAACCACATTCTTCCGATACTTCCTCCCCAAGCGACCTATTCCACTCGCGGCGCGACTTTCTTCGCACCGCACTGGCAGTGTCGGTCTTTTCTGCAACCTGCGGCACACAAACGCTTTTAGGCAATGTTCCTGCTGATGATTTCAAAGAGGTTGGCTCAAGGCTCACAGGCATATTCACCTTGAAGTTTAGCGAATTTCCTGCACTCCGCGCAGTGAACGGCTCGATACGACTTCAGGTGCCGGGTGCTCCGCTCAGTCTAGGTCGTGTGGTTGTTACCCGTTTGGCTCAAAATGAATTTTCCTCCGTATCAGAAAACTGTACCCACGAATTTTGCCCCATCGAACCCTTTAGCAATGGTCGCTTTAACTGCCTTTGTCATGGTTCAGCTTTTGACGGGCGCGGGAAATTACTGCAAGGTCCCGCAACACGGTCGCTCCCTTCGTACGCAACGAACTACAAAGCGGGCGACGACTTTGTACAGATTGAGATTCCGGGCTTAGTGGTCGCATCGGTATTAGGCGATAATCAGGCGGGCTTTTCACTGGCACAAAATTATCCGAACCCCGCTTCAGGACAAACGACCATTGAATACAACATTGAGAAACAATCGTTTGTAACCATTTCTTTACTCTCGATTCTCGGTAAAGAGATTTCGGAACTGGTCAAAAAAGACCACGAACCGGGTGTATATCGCATAGCGACTGACGTTTCGCACCTTAGTCGCGGCGTATATTTGTACCGCATGGAGACTTCGACGGGCTTTACGCAGACGCGTAAGCTGACGGTCATTTAAGTCATTTAACCTACTTCTCTTCCCATCGCTTTTTGGAACGCGCTATGCTATTTTGGCAAATGCTTCCGACCTCGCACCGCCTTTTGCTTTCACTAGGCGTGGTATATTTCGTCAATATCGCCATGCGTGGCGCTCTCACGCAGTGGTTAGCACTTTTGCCGTTTTCGACCGTTGGTGCAGGTCAGTATTGGCGTTTTGTTACCTATCCGCTTGCTTCCGGTAGTTTTTGGGAAATGCTCTCCTCAAGCGCGGTACTGTACTTTTTTGCTCCGGAAGTCGAACGCATCTTGAGTCCACGCCGCTTGCTTATCATTCTTGCTGTCTTTGTTGCTGTGCATGGTTTAGTCTATGCACCGGTCTTGTGGATTTCGAGCGCACCGCTTGTAGGAACAACCGCAATGGCACTCTTTGTGCTGACGATGTACGTCTATCTCTACCCTACGGGCGAAGTTTCGCTCTTTGGCTTGATACCGCTTCGGGCAACAATGCTTTTAGGAATAATGTTTATCGCCGCAATAGCCGGAAGTATTATTACGCACTCATTCAATCCCGCTTCGCTCATCAACGCCTTTGCTGATGCGGGTTTTGGGTTGTTTTTTGGATTTATTTTCTCGCACCTGTATTTTGGCAAGTTTTCCTCCGGAAGTTTCAGACTCTTTCGCCGTGACGAGCGCCCTCAACAGCCCACACGCCGTGCCGCTACTCCCTTACCTGCTTCAGTCGGCCGGTCCACCTACACAAGCAGTGATGCAGAACGACGTTTGGCAGGCGTAGAACAACGTCGCACGGACGACGACGAAGAGGATTCTACGCCGCTCGACGAAGATCATTTGAACGAAATCCTTGATAAAATCAATGAAAAAGGGCAGGCTTCGCTCACACCGCAAGAACGTAAATTCTTGCAAGACTACGCAAAACAGTTGTAGCAAGCCGTACCATCGAAACACGCAAGCAAAAGCCCAAGAGCCGCATTATATCTGCACTCTTGGGCTTTTTACGTATCTCTTTTTGTGTCATCGCACAATGTTTGAGCAGGTAGCACAGACATTCCTGTCTGTGAGGTTTGAAGCGGTGTTCTGAGCGCGGCGCTCTGAGCGCGGCGCTCAAAAGATTCGCAGACAGAAATGTCTATGCCACCGAAGCCAGTTTTTTAGCCTCTACTTATGAAATTTTACATATGAAATGTTGTCGTGTGCCAAAGGTAATCGTGCGTATAGGCTCTAATTCTTCACAAAACGCTGCGAAAGAGTCTGCTTGCTATTGGAAAAGATAACCGTATAAGCAGCATTCACCCAGTCTTCGATATTGATAGAACGAGAGTCTTGCAATGTTTCGTCCTGAAAAATAATCTGACCCAGCGCATTGATAATGCGAAGGCTATATTTCTCCGGCGTAAGCACCGAAAGTCTATCTGCTGCCGGATTCGGGGCAATCGTAATTTCGCTGACAGGCGCTTCGTTCTTCACGGCAACGCTTGTCGCCTGCTGATTCCACGTCGTAGCGCGAATAAAACCGACAAATTCCGGCTGCGCGTCAGCACGATTGCGATAGACAACGGCATCACTCCATCCTAAGCTCGAAATACGATTATAGAGTGTATCGCCAAAGGTGATTCCGTGCGTCACCAAGACGGTATTTGTCCCCTGCGGTGGCACAGGGCGGGCAAGCGAGTCCATCGTGCGGCGGCGTAAATCATCGTTGTAAAGCGTCATCGTTAAGCCTTGCATAATTGCTACGGACAACCCCGTATTCATAAGCGCTGCGGTCTCGTAGCATCGGCAAAATTCGCCTGAAGCAATGCGGCTAACTTTGATATTGAGGCGCTTGAACGTGCGACCAATGTTCATCGCTTCGTTGCGCCCCACAACGCTAAGTTGGCGAGAATAATTCGCATCGCAGCGCATCCACCAGAGCGAATCTAATGCGCCTCCCGAGTCATTGCCTGTACCTGTCGGCGGGAGACCGCCCGGAGCAGTCGCATGACGAAAAATCAGCGTGTAACCGCCTTGTTGCAAAATGTTCGGATTAGTTATTTCTTGGGCAAAAAGGCTTGTCAGCGAGAATGTTGCCAAGAGGCAGAAGCAAGTGAAAACGTTCTTCATAAAAGCGAAAAAAATAGTTGGAACAGGCATGAGAACTACAATTTCTCGGGTAGAATCCCAGTAATTGTCTTCATCCCAAACAATCCCAGTTCAGTTTCATCAGAGAATTACCGAAGTTCTCAGTAAAAATAGATATTTTCCCCGATACGCACAAGATTCGGTTTTCTTTTGCAGCTATTGCCCACCGCTTAGACGATACCCAACACCGGATTCCGTCAGAATGAGCATCGGACGCGAGGGATTATCTTCCAATTTCCGCCGCACCGCCGCCATATGAACGTGTACATAATGCGTGGCATCGGCGTACTGATTTCCCCAGACCTCCCGTAGAATCTGCGAATACGTCAGCACACGACCTTCGTGCTGCGCTAGAAACCTGATGATGCTATATTCCGTTGAGGTCAACTTTACCGCTACCCCTGCTTTTTTCACCGTTCTGGCGGCAAGGTCAATTTCAACATCACCCACTCGTACAATCGGCGTATCCATGCCTTTCGTGGCAGCGTGGCGCAAGGCGACACGAACTCTGGCAAGTAATTCCGCCGGAGAAAAAGGCTTGGTGACATAATCATCCGCACCCAAATCCAGCATGGCTACCTTATCCTGTTCGCCTCCCCGCACCGACAGCACCAGCACGGGAACCGCCGTCCAAGCACGAACAGCCGCTAGAACCTCACTTCCCGGCATATCCGGCAAGCCCATGTCCAGCACTATCAAGTCCGGACGCATCATTGCTGCCTCCGTGATACCCGCTTTGCCCGTTGTCGCCTCGACAACACGGTAATCGTTTGCTTCCAGCGTGATGCGCAGCAAACGGCGCATCTGCTCTTCGTCGTCAATAATCAAAATGGTCATTGTTTTCCTCACCGCTCTTCGTTTGGACGTTCCGCGCCGCGTGGCAGAACGATAGTTATCTGCAATCCACCGCTGAGGCGATTTTCTGCCGTTATCGTGCCACCATGCGCTTCGACAAATCCTTTACAAATCGAAAGTCCAAGCCCCGTACCACCTGTTTTTGCGTTGTCGGCACGGTAAAATTTATCAAACAGCAAAGCCACTGTTTCCTGCGGTACTCCCGCACCTGTATCGGCGATGGTGAGAATAAAGCCAACATCTGTTTCACGCGACCCGCATTGTACCTGTGTTCCGGCGGGCGTATAGCGAGCAGCATTGAGCAGAATATTCACTACAACTTGCTCAATCAGCACCGCATCACAAAAACAGAGCATTACGTCTGAATCAGCCTTGAGTGCGACCTTGTGGTGCATCAATTCGCTGCGTGTGCGCTCCAGTGCAGAGTTCAGCATATCGGCAAGGTTGCACCACGCCTTGCGCAGTTGCAAATGTCCGGCTTCGAGGCGCGTCATGTCCAGCAAATTTTCCACGAGATAGTTCAGTCGGCGGCTTGCTGTCTGGATTTCATGCGCGTAATCGGCGTGAACAGCCGAAAGCGGCGGTTCAGCAAGCGCCAGTGCTTCCGATGAACCATTGATAACAGCAAGTGGTGTGCGAAATTCATGCGAAATGGAGTTCAAGAGCGTTCCGTATAAGCGTTCCGACTCAGCAATAATGCGGCTTTGCTTGGCTTCGGCATTTAATTCTTCACGCTCCAAAGCCGATGCGATTTGCCCGATAAGATTATCCAACAGCCCTTGCCAATCGGCACGAATCGTCTCGCCACGCACTGCCAAGCCCAACACGCCGACAATTCCGCGCGGCGCAAGTAACGGTGCGTAGTGTGCGCCTGCCGATGGCAACGTGGAAGTAAAGCGCCCCGCAGCCCGATGATTCGTAAATGCCCATTCGGCAATACTTCGCTCTTTCATGTTGGGCTGATAGCTGCTTGCTTCATGCGCCTGCTCTTGCAAGCGTTCATGCGGCTTTTGGGTAGTATGCTCCGAAAGAATAATAGTCGTATCGGCATCAAAAAGCGCGTTAATGTGCTTGACACTGATGCCGACAACATCGTCTATACTGCGGGCTGCAGAAAGTTCACGGGCAACGTCGTAAAGCGCAGCAGTACGCTCTTCGCGGTGTCGCACCGAGCGCTCACGAAAGCGAATACGGCTTGTCAGAATCCCTAACGCAAGAGCAATCACAAAATACAACAAAAACATCAAACGATCTTCCACCGAACCAATGACAAAGGTAAAACGCGGCGGAATAAAGAGGAAATTCCAGAGCGTTGCGCTAAGTGCCGCCATAAGCGCAACGGCGCTTCCCTGCAAAGCCAAAGCGGAAAGCGCCACGCCAAAAAGCATAATAAAACCGATGGCTTGATAACTCACCAGCGCGTACAAGGGTAAGCAGCCAAGCGCAATTGCCAATGCCAAACCCGAAGCAAGCGCGTAGTTGCGCCATCGCGTCGTGCCGTCCGAAAACAAATCCTTGACAAATTCTCGTGCTTCGTCCCAACTCGAAAACCGCTTTGTTGTACCGACGTGGGTTTCTCCAAGCGTTTCCATGCGGACGACGTGCAAATCAATCGTTCCGCTTTCTTCGATAAGCCGCTCCACAATGGATGCCCGCGCCTGATGCTGCGGCTTGCCGACGACGATTTGCGAGATATTATGCTGCCGCGCTGACCGCAGAATGCCGCGCACAATGTCTTCATCGGCAATGCTCTGAATTTCCGCCCCCAATTCACGCGCCAATGCAATATTTTTTGCAAGGCGCTGACTATCTTCTGTGCTGAGTGTTCGTGCGGTCTCGACGCTGAGCGCTATCCACGGCGCTTTCATCGTGTATGCCATGCGGCGCGTCCAGCGCACAAGCTGCTCCGAATAGGGACTGGCGCTCACGGCTACAAGCAAGCGGTCGCCGGACTTCCACGGGCTGGCAATGCGATTTTCCGCTCGGTATTCGTTCAGTTGCCCTTCCACTCGTTCGGCAGTGAGACGAAGAGCCATTTCCCTCAGTGCTGTGAGATTCCCCTTCCGAAAAAAATTCTGAATGGCTTGTTGCGATTTTTCCGGCGTATAGACTTTGCCTTCCTGCAAGCGGTCAAGCAGCTCGTCGGGCGAAATATCCACCAATTCGATTTCGTCCGCTCGCTCCACAATCGAATCCGGCACTGTTTCGCGGACAGTAATGCCCGTGATAGCGCGTACCGTATCGGCGCGGCTTTCGAGGTGCTGCACGTTCAGCGTGGAATAGACATCAATTCCGGCATCCAGCAATTCCAACACATCCTGCCAGCGCTTGGCGTGGCGCGTGGAGGCGTTGTCGTCCGTAGCGTTGGTGTGCGCCAGTTCGTCCACCAGCACCAGTTCGGGTTTTCGTGCAAGCACAGCATCGCTGTCAAATTCCTCCAGCACTGCGCCGCGATAGGAAAGCGCCTTGCGCGGCAGCACCTCCAAACCCCTCACCAGTGCTTCGGTTTCAGCGCGACCGTGCGTCTCGACGTAGCCCACAAGGACGTTTACTCCTTCGCGCAAGCGTTCATGCGCTTCTTGGAGCATGGCATACGTTTTCCCCACACCCGGACTCATACCGAAGAAGAGCTTGAGTTTGCCGCGCTTTTCACGCTCTTCGGTGCTTTGGATTTGGGCGAGGAGTTCGTCGGGAGTGAGGCGCTCAGCGTCTGAAGATGCTCTCATTGTTGTAACCTTTTGGTCATTAATTCACTCACAAACCTTTCTTACGGAGCCGCTGTACACTAGAAACTAACGTCAGCGACCACCACAGCATTGCACCGACAAAAACGACAGTAATGAGAAGAAGCGGTATCAACGCCAAGCGCTCTGAGTGAGCGAGATTGGTCGAAAAAATCATCACGTTCACAGCAAAAAGAAAACTGATAAAGAAGCATCCGAATACCCACGATTTCTGCTGCATCAGCTCGGCAAATTCTGCCTTCCCTTCAGCAGAAAGGTCGTGGTAGCCCGGTATATTTATGCCTTTTTGCAAACGCGCAGTAAACCCCATAAACCACCGTAAACCAACTGCCAAAGCCGCCAGCGCTAATGAAACCACCAGAAAAGTATTCCTGCTCATCCACCCATCTGCGCGACCGTCGAAGCCAAAATGCGTTACCATCACTTCCGGCATCTGCACGAGCCGCACAGCAGCATAGAGCACATAAGCAGCAATAAGTGCAAAGAATAGGTATTGTGCTTGTGGACGTGAACCATCGGACTTCATAACGTTTCTCCGTTTGATTACATGAAATTTACGGCATACAATTATTGCCTCGTAAGCTGACTGAGCGCAATGTTCAGCTTGAGTACATTAACGCGCTCCTGCCCGAAAATACCGAATTGTGGCGATTCTACGGCATTATCCACAAGTTTTTGTAATACTTGCGTTTTGGCTGCATCGAACGCACGCGCTTTTGCTACTCGCGCCACCTGCAACCGTGCGGCTTCGGTGCTGATGTGCGGGTCTAAACCGCTTCCCGATGCAAACGCCATATCGCCCGGAACAGCTTGGGCGGCAGCAAGACCATTGGCGGTACGGAAGGCAGCGCGGCGCTCCTGCACGAGGTCTTGCAGTGCTTTGCTCGTGGGACCTTTGTTGCTTGCGCCGCTTGCCACCGTGCCGTAATCACACGCCGACGGACGTGATTGGAAATAAATCACACTATCAAATTTTTGTGCTAAGAGTTCCGAGCCAAGCACTTGGTTTTGTGCGCCTTTCAGGACGCTACCGTTTGCTTGTGCATTGAAAAAGCCTTGAGCAATGCCCGTTACAGCAAGCGGGTACAAAACGCCTGTAAGCAGCGTCATGACAAGGAAGAGGCGGAGAGCGATGAGAGTCGTTTTCATGGTTTTTTTTGGAAAAATATTAGACAAGATGAAGCGCTACAACGGCAAGGTCAATGAGTTTAATGCCAGCGAACGGCACAATCACGCCGCCAACACCATAGAGGAGAAAATTTCGCCAAAGCACTGTTGAGGCAGGAAGCGGCTTATACGCCACTCCGCGCAGGGCTAAGGGAATAAGCGCCACAATCACCAATGCATTGAAAATGATTGCCGATAAAATTGCGCTTTGAGGCGTAGCCAAACGCATAATGTTCAGAGCAGACAAAGCACCCACGCCATTGATGGTGTACAGCGTTGCAAAAATTGCCGGAATAATGGCGAAGTATTTCGCTACGTCGTTGGCAATGCTGAAGGTCGTCAGTGCGCCGCGCGTCATCAGGAGTTGTTTGCCGATTTCGACCACTTCCAGCAGTTTTGTGGGATTGCTGTCCAAATCCACCATATTTCCTGCTTCGCGGGCTGCTTGTGTGCCGGTGTTCATTGCCACGCCTACGTCTGCTTGCGCAAGCGCAGGAGCGTCATTCGTGCCGTCGCCCACCATTGCCACCAAGTGTCCGTTTGCTTGTTCGGTGCGAATGCGAGCAAGTTTCATTTCCGGCGTTGCTTCGGCGATATAATCATCTACGCCAGCCTCGGCGGCAATAGCGGCGGCTGTGAGCGGGTTGTCGCCCGTTATCATCACGGTGCGGATGCCCGCTTTTCGGAGTTCGGCGAAGCGTTCTTTGATGCCGCCTTTGACGACATCTTTGAGGTGAATCACGCCTAGCACCGTTGCTTTATTTGCAGTAACTTCCGCCACAACAAGCGGTGTTCCGCCCGTTTTGGCAATATCTTCCACCGCCCGTTTTGCATCCGGCGGAAAAGCTGCGCCGTAAGAATCCACGTACTTTTCAATCATATCGGCAGCGCCCTTGCGAATGGAGCGTCCGCCCACATCCACGCCGCTCATGCGCGTTTGCGCCGTGAAGGGAATAAACGTTGCTTGTTGTAATGTAGCATTATGCTCGCTGCCGTCATGCCCGCGAATACCAAAGTTTTCTTTTGCCAAGACCACAATGGAGCGCCCTTCGGGGGTTTCGTCGGCAAGGGATGAAAGCTGTGCCGCTTCGGCAAGGCGCTTGGGGTCAATGCCACTTGCAGGAATAAACGCTGAAGCCATGCGGTTTCCGAGCGTAATTGTTCCTGTTTTGTCCAGCAGAAGCACATCCACATCGCCCGCCGCTTCGACCGCACGACCGCTTGTCGCCAAGACGTTGCGCTGAATAAGCCTGTCCATGCCGCTTATACCAATCGCGGAAAGCAAACCGCCGATGGTGGTCGGGATAAGACACACCAACAGCGCAATCAGCACCGGAACACTGAGCAGCGAGGTCGTCAGTCCCGATGCGGTCTCGGAGTACGCCGCAAAACCTTTGAGCGTAACGACGGCGAGCAAAAACACAATCGAAAGCGCCGCCAGCACGATACTGAGCGCGATTTCATTCGGTGTTTTCTGGCGCTGTGCGCCTTCCACAAGAGCAATCATGCGGTCAAGAAAGGAATCGCCCTGCTCGGCGGTGATACGCACGAAAATTTCGTCGCTAATCACTTGCGTTCCGCCCGTCACAGCGCTGCGGTCGCCTCCCGCTTCGCGTATGACGGGTGCAGATTCACCCGTGATGGCTGATTCATTCACACTGGCAATGCCTTTGATGACTTCACCGTCGCCCGGAATCACGTCACCCGCTTCGCAGACGACCACATCGCCGCGCTTGAGTTCGGTAGCAATGACGCGGTGTTCGGCGGAGGAAGGATAATTGATGCGAAGCCTTGCCATTGTACCTGTGCGGGTCTTGCGGAGCGCGTCGGCTTGCGCCTTGCCGCGCCCTTCGGCGATTGCTTCGGCAAAATTGGCAAAAAGCACCGTGAACCAGAGCCAGAGCGTGATTTGGAGATTAAATGCTGAAAATGCACCGCCCGCGAGGTCGCGGAAAAACGTAAAGGTCGAAAGCACCGCACCCACTGCCACGAGAAACATGACGGGATTTTTCACCTGTACTCGTGGGTCAAGTTTGGTAATGGACTCCCACGCAGCGCGGCGTGTAATGGCGGGGTCGAAGAGAGATTGGGATTGCATGATGATTGTTAGTTTTGAGTTTTTGGGCATGACAATGGCGTAATGATGCGGTTTTGGAGCATCATCAGCATAAAAATAATCGTCTAAAATATTATGTGCTAAGGGTTTGTATTACTTCTCGAAGGTCTCTATATGTGTCTTTGGGTGTTATATTTTCCGGTTCAGCAGATGGATTACGGTGTGCAACCCAATTACGATAGTTCTTGATTTGCTTCAATTTATCAACAAGGTTCGGAGTAAATAATGGTGCCGTCATATCAATTTTATCATTCACTTTCCACCGCTCAATATCGTCTCGGATACGATTATTCAAGAGTTCTGCGACGGCATCGGAAGAAGAAAATCGGGTATGATTTTGCAGATATTCAATCAAACACATCTCGAATACCGACCAAAGCGAAAGGATGACAAAATTATCTATTTCGCGTTTTTCCTCTTCAACATTATCCGTGATTGCGTTGAGGGGTTCACCAAAACCAACTTCTGCCAAGAGTTTTGCACTAATGGACTCGTTGTCCGGGTCTCGCTTTTCAACATAATTTACCGTGCGACGAACAAGTTTTAAGGTTTGGCTTTGAAATTCATAGATTCGCCATATTTCCTCAAGTGTGGCTAAGTATTTCATCGGGCGAAACCTCAATAAGAATGTCCATAAACAGTTCTTGTGTCAGTGGCTTGACTCGTGCCAGTTTCTTGATTTCCGTCCAATACCAACCTTCTGTTTGAACATTTCTGAAGACAGGTGAAACGACTGTTTTTCTTGTTTCGGGTTGATGACCAATTTTGTCGGTTATCTCAACATCCACACCGGATTCTGGTAACAGATACACCAAATAATCGGAGTCTGCTGTTCCCTTAATGTCTATTCTTCCTGCCGCTCCAATGACTAATGCACCGCCGGGATAGAGTTTTGCAACGACTTCACTTGATAAAGCATCTGTAATTGCAAGAGTGGGCGAACTGTACTTACCGATAAGGTATTGCTCTAGTTCCATTGTACCTTCTAAGCATCTGAAATATGAAGGATCTAACCATTCCTTTATTTTTTCATATAGTGCACTCAAACGTTTATTGTAGGCAGCAACAACATTTTGGTTGCTCTCTATTGTAGCGGATATTGTTTCCATGATGTTTTTTTTTAACAAATTGATGAGGTTTTATTTCCAGCAAAAGTACGGATTTTTCACCAATTTTTAGAACGTCTTCCCCGCATTCATCAGCAAATGCTCCACAATCGGACCCAGCGAAAGCGCCGGAAAGAACGTGAGTGCGCCGACGATGAGAATAACGGCGATCAGTAAGACGGCAAAAAGCGGTTTATCGGTCGGGAACGTTCCGAGCGAAGGCGGCGTATATTTTTTGCTGACCAAACTTCCCGCAATCGCCAAGGCAGGCAGAATCACACCGAAACGCCCCACGAGCATACCGATTCCGAGAGCAATGTTGTAGAACGGCGTGTCAACGGTCAAACCCGCAAAGGCGCTTCCGTTATTACCCGCTGCCGATGTGAAGGCGTAGAGAATTTCCGAAAAGCCGTGCGCTGCTTGATTATTCAGGCTGCTCAAGCCTTGCGGGATAAGCACGGCAATCATTGTTCCGATGAGAATCACCGCACTTGGCGCAAGTATGGTTATCATCGCCATTTGCACCTCGAATGCCTCTATTTTTTTACCCAGATACTCCGGCGTTCGACCGACCATTAAGCCTGCGATAAAAACCGTGATGATGATAAACATGAGCATACCGTAGAGTCCAGCGCCAACGCCACCGAAAATCACCTCGCCGAGCATGATATTGACCATTGCCATTCCGCCCGCAAGTGGCGAAAAACTGTCGTGCATGGCGTTCACTGAGCCGTTGGAAGCAACCGTCGTAGTCATGCCCCACAGGATGCTATTTGCTGTTCCGAAGCGCTGTTCTTTGCCTTCCAACGGTGAACTTGCTTGCAAGACAGGATTATAGCTTGTTTCCGACCACAATGCAATACCCAATACGACCAACAACACCGCCAGCATTGCGCCAAAAATCACCCAACCTTGACGCACCGAACCGACGATTTTACCGTAGGTGTAGGTCAGTGCTGCCGGAATGAGCAGAATGGCGAAAACTTGGAGAAAATTGCTGAACGGCGTAGGATTTTCAAACGGGTGAGCGCTGTTCACGCCGAAGAAGCCGCCGCCATTGGTGCCGAGTTGCTTTATCGCAATTTGCGATGCTGCCGGTCCGAGCGGAATTATCTGCGAATGTCCTTCCAGCGTTGTTGCGGTTATATATGCTCCAAAAGACTGTACCACGCCTTGGCTAACGAGCACAATCGCCAGAATAATCGAAAGCGGAAGCAAGACGTAGAGCGTTATGCGCGTGAGGTCAACCCAGAAATTACCGACAGTCTTTGACGGCAGCTCTGAAGAGGATGATGACGATTGCCGACGTGCTATACCTCGTGCAAGTGCAAGCAGCACAGTAACGCCCGTAGCTGCACTGACGAAATTCTGTACACTAAGTCCCAGCATTTGCGTCAAATAAGAAAGCGCTGCTTCGCCGGAATAGGCTTGCCAGTTAGTGTTGGTCATAAAGCTCACGGCGGTATTAAAAGCGAGGTACGCTGAGGTTCCGCCAATACTTTGCGGATTGAGTGGCAATGCGCCTTGCGCGAGCATCAGCCCAAAAACAGCAAGAAAACCAAGTGCATTAAACACCAGAAGGGAGGCGGCATATTCTTTCCACGACATTTCTTCGCGGTCATTCACACCGGAGATTTTGTAGATAACGTTTTCGATAGGCTTCGCGACAGGCGTAAGCCACGTTCGTTCGCCTTGAAATACGTTTGCCATAAAGCCGCCCAAAAGCGGCGTACAGACAAGAAGAAGCCCGAAATACAGGGCAATTTGGAGAAAGTCTAGGGGTTGCATCGTTTCTCCTTACAATTTTTCAGGGTACAGCATCGCATAAAGCAAATACCCCAAAAGGAGAACCGAGAGCGCTAGACCGATGATAAATTCGAGAGCCATTATAGTTTGCTTTCGTTCCTATGAAACACGAGTGAATTACAAAAGCAAAACTACGGCATATATTCTCAAGCGGCGTTCAAATCTAAAGCGGGAAGTCTAAAGATTTTCTCAAGAAATTGGTATACTTACCCCAAACACCCAGCAAGCGGCACAAAACCTTCCCCCAGCGCCTCAATATTGCTTCGCTATCGTCAGCTAACACCAGTCCTATTAGCGCTTTCCCTGAACAGAAAAAAGCCCGTGTTGCTTTGGGCGACACGGGCTTTGCAAAGGGGTTATCCATTTTCTCTTAAAACTGCCCAAATGCCGCATCCAGCAAGGCTTCTTGCTCCAGATTATGCACAGCAGCGAAGCCCGTTGCGGGGCTGGCACTGGCTTTGCGTCCGGCGTAGCGGAGATTTTGGCTAATAAGTAACAGTTCGGCAAAGTGCGGCGCGACAAACGACCATGCACCCATATTTTTCGGCTCTTCCTGCACCCAAACCACATTTTTTGCTCGCTCGTATTGCTGCAAAATCTGGCGTGTGCGCGATTCGTGGAAGGGATAGAGCTGCTCCATCCGCACAATAGCCACGTCTTCAGCCCCAAGTTTTGCGCGTTTTGCAACGAGGTCGTAATAAACTTTGCCGGAGCAGAAGAGAACGCGCTGCACGTTTTCCGCTTTCACCGACGCATCATCAATCACTTCTTGAAAAGCACCGCTCACGAAATCTTCCATCTTCGAGACAGCTTGCGGGCTGCGGAGCATGCTTTTGGGGGTCATCAGTACAAGCGGTTTTTTGAAATCACGCTTGACCTGACGGCGCAAAGCGTGGAAAAGCTGCGCGGGCGTGGTGAAATTACCAACGACCATATTTTCTTCAGCGCACATCTGCAAGAAGCGCTCCAAGCGGGCGCTAGAGTGCTCCGGTCCTTGCCCTTCGTAACCGTGCGGCAAGAGCAGCACGAGACTGGAAGTCTGCGCCCACTTGGTTTCGCCGGAAGCAATGAATTGATCAATAATGGTCTGAGCGCCGTTCATAAAGTCGCCAAACTGCCCTTCCCATACGGTCAATCCTTGCGGACGCTGGACGCTATAACCATACTCAAAGCCCATCACACCAAATTCCGAGAGCGCCGAATCGTAGATGTAGAACGGATGCTGCCCTTGGTTCACACGGTCAAGCAAAATTAGTTCGCTTTCGGTCATAAAGTCCGTCAGCACGGCGTGGCGATGGCTGAACGTGCCACGAGCGGCATCCTCGCCCGTAATCCGCACAGGATAACCTTCCACAAGCAGCGAGCCAAACGCCAGCGCTTCGCCCATGCCCCAATCCAAACCTTTGTCTTGAGAAATCATCTCGCCGCGCCGCTTGAGCAAATCTGCCAGTTTCGGGTGAACGGTGAAATGTGCCGGAACGGTACTGAGCTTTTCGCCAAGTTCGCGTACAAGGTCAGCACTGATGCGGGTTTCCGAAGGAGCAAATATATCCACTTGCGGCGGACGAGTCAGTTCTTTCGGATTTGCTTCTTTGCTGGCAACGAAGGCATCGTCCCAGCGCTGCTGTACTCCGGCGTAGATAGCATCCGCTTCTTCGCGCGAAATGAGTTTTTCTTCAATCAAATGGTCGCGGTACATTTCGGACGCAGCCGGTAGCATTTTAATTTTTTTGTACAGCAACGGCTGTGTGTATGCGGGTTCGTCGGTTTCATTGTGTCCGTATTTTCGGTAGCACATAAGATCAATAATCACATCTTCGCCAAATTCTTGACGATATTCAATCGCAAAGGCGGCTGTGGTCAGCACTGCTTCCGGGTCGCCGCCGTTGACGTGAAGAATCGGCACTTGCAGCATTTTCCCGATGTCGGAGCAGTAAATCGTCGAACGTGCATCCTCCGGCATCGTCGTAAAGCCGATTTGATTATTGATAATCAGGTGAATCGTGCCTCCGGTCTTATACCCGCGCAACCGCGCCAGATTCAGCGTTTCTTGCACAATGCCCAAGCCTGCCATTGCCGAATCGCCATGCACCAAAATCGGTAACACTTTCGAGAACGTGCGGTCGTTGAGTTCATCAATACGTCCGCGTGCCATACCTTCCACAACAGGATTCACCGCCTCTAAGTGGCTTGGATTCGGTGCCAGAACAACATCTACTTCCACTCCGGTTCGCGGATGCTTGTATTTGCCATGTGCGCCTAAGTGATATTTCACATCACCAGAGCCTTGATAATTCGGGTCAAGTTCGTTTTGGAATTTCTTGAACATCGCCGCCGCCGACTTGCCCATGATATTGATGAGCGTATTCAAGCGCCCTCTGTGCGCCATGCCCATATAGACATCCGTCACACCGCGGTCAGCGGCAAATTCCAAGATTTTGTCAATAGCAGGCACAAACACTTCGCCGCCCTCAACCGAAAAACGTTTTGAGCCGACAAACTTTGTGTGGATGTACTTTTCAAAGGATTCTGCTTCGACGAGTTTGGCGAGAATACGAATTTTTTCGTCGCGAGTATATTTGGCGTGATTATAGACTTCCTCGAATTTATCACGCACCCATGCTTTTTTGTCCAGTTCGGGAAGGTGCATAAATTCCACACCGATTTTGCCGCAATACGTGTCGCGCAGAAGCGTGAGAATATCACGTAACGGCGCACGTTTGATGCCGCCCAAGCCACCGGTGTCATACTCGCGGCTCAAATCCCAAATCGTCAGTCCGTAATGGCTAATGTCGAGTTCGGGATAGTAAAACGCCTGCAAGCCAAGCGGGTTCACGTCTGCGTAGAGATGCCCACGCACACGGTAGGCATTGATAAGCTGCACGACTTTGGTTTCTTGTTCCAACACTTCGGCTGTATCGCCAGTGTGGAAGGGATTATTATTGAGGTCAACCGTCCATTTGAACGGCTCGAAAGGAATGTGCAGGCTGGCAAAAATTTGGTCGTAAAAATTATCTTCCCCCTTCAGCAAGCCCTCAATATAATTCAAAAATTCGCCGGACTCTGCGCCTTGAATAATGCGGTGGTCGTAGGTATTGGTAATCGTCATCACTTTGCTTACCGCCATTGTTGCCAGCATTTGCGGCGCAAAGGCTTTCATTTCTGCGGGGTAATCAATCGAACCAGCTGCCACAATCAAGCCCATACCTTCCATCAGGCGCGGAATAGAAGCGTTTGTGCCAAGCATACCCGGATTGGTAAGCGAAGCCGTTGTGCCAGAAAGGTCGTTCACGTCCAGTTTATTGATGCGGGATTTAGCAATCAAATTATCGTATTCAGCGATAAAGTCTGCAAAAGTCAGCGTCTGTGCGTTCTTGACGCTTGGTACAACCAGCCCGCGAGAGCCGTCTTTGCGCGCCGCATCCACAGCCAAACCCATGTTGATTGAACCACGTTTTACTCGCACAGGCTTACCTTCTTGCCGCGCAAAAGCATCGTTCATGCCCGGGTACTTCATCAGCGCCCGCACGATAGACCACGCGAGAATATGCGTGAAGCTCAATTTTTTCTTGCGACGGCGCGACAGCACACCATTGATGACATTGCGATTTTCTTCGAGCGCTTTAATCGGCACAGTGCGCACGGTCGTTGCCACAGGTACATTCAGGCTTGATTCCATATTGACGACAACCCGCTCGGCAACGCCCGTGATGGGAATAACAGAGTCCAGAGGTCCAAGAAAAATTTTGGGTTCAGGTTTTGCAGGAGCAGATTGCGCTGAAGCAGATTGCGCTGAAGCAGATTGCGCTGGAGCAACTTGCGCGGGTGCTGGGGCGACTTGTTGCGCCACAGCAGGTGCAGAGCCATTCGCAGCACCATTTGATGCAGATGCACCGTTTGCATGACCATTCGCACCATTGATGTAGGTCGCCGCAGCACTACTGGGTGGTGTGGGCGTGGAATATTGCGCAACGGCAGTAGGAAGCGCATTGGCAGGAACGCCAAGCTCCGTAGCGATTTCGGCACGGTTAGCATCGAAATACGCGCGCCAATCATCGGCAACAGCGTCGGGAGAACGCAAATACTCAAAAAAGAGGTCTTCCACAAAAGCGGAATTCATGGTAAGCATAATAACAAACCTTTGTGTGGTAAAGTAAGAAAGATAAAATCGTTTTTGCTAGGTTTTGCGGGGTGTTTCAGTCAATTTTTGCTTTTGTACAAGCAAGTATCACAACTTAGGAAAACCTGCGAGATTTTCCACAATGTTTTTCGTTCTGAGACGGCGAATCTGTTGATTTTTGCGTAAAAAAAGCGCAATTTACCCTTGAAGATTTATACCCGTTCTGGACTCAACTATTTCTTTCTTCTTCTGTTACCCAATCATGGCTACTATTGCAGCAAAACGAACACCCCGTGCTATTCCGTTACCCAAGGGTACGGCGCGTATCCGCAAGGATGTGGTGCATCTCTCACGCCCCAAATATGACGGCTTGAAGATGTCGCTGCGTGATTTTCTGGACTGGGAACGCGAACCGGACGGCTGGAAGTATGAATGGAATAACGGTATTATCGAAATTAACGAGGTTTCTATGAGAAATACAGAACGCAATATAGCTGATAACATCTTGTTCGCATTTGAACAGACCTCTTTTCGCAAACAGCGCCATGCACTGCTCCCCGAAACCGACTGCCTTTTGCCAAGCGGTCAAGTTCGCAGACCCGATATTGCCTACTTCACCTACGAACAGATTCAAGCCTCCGCACGTGGAGAACAGCCCGTTCCGCCTTTTGCGATTGAACTCATCTCCAAGAATGACCGTGTTGGCAAAGTGGACGAAAAACTTGCGGAATACTTTACTTCGGGTGTGCTGTGCGTGTGGCACATTCTGCCGGAATCTCGTCGCGTGAAGGTCTATACATCACTCAAAGATGTGCAGATTTGTAGCGATGAAGATGTCTGCTCTGCCCATCCGGCACTGGATTTCACAATAACGGCTGAGGAAATTTTTGCGTAACCGTACTCCGCTCCCTCACTCTCGCACAACATCGCTCTTCCCGCCCCGTTTTTCCATCAAACGTACCTCTCGAATCACCATGTCGTGCGAAAGTGCCTTGCACATATCATACACCGTCAGCGCTGCCACGCTTGCCCCCGTCAGCGCCTCCATTTCTACGCCTGTCTTTGCCGTGATACTCGCTGTGCAGTCTATCACAATTTCCCGCGCTTCATTCACCGAAATATCAATCTGGCAATGCTCCAATGGTAACGGATGGCAAAGTGGAATGAGGTCGCCTGTCTTTTTTGCTGCCATAATCCCAGCCAGCACTGCTGTTTGAAAGACCGCACCCTTTTTCGTGTGAATCTCTTTGCCACCTGATTCTTCAAGACATTGGAGAATTTCTTCCCCCACCGCGACCACCGCTCGTGCGCGTGCAAGGCGCTTGGTAACTTGCTTTTCAGCAACATTGACCATTTGGGGTGTATTATCGGGTGTGAGGTGAGAAAGCATTGGGAGAAAATAAGAATGAGAAGTTACGATTTACGAGGGTTTTCCGCAAGGAGAGCGTCGTGGAGAGCTTGAAACGGGAGTAAGGCACATTTGATGCGGGATGGAAACCCTCGCACTCCTGCTAACGAGCGAAGTGGCGAATCCGGCGCAAGAGCCGAATCGTTACCATTCAAGAAATCAGTCATTACCAACACAAGATTTGATGCGCTTTCGGATCTGCTTTCTTCGTGAAGTGCTTCCGTCATAAGCGATGCAGAGGCTTTCATAATGGCGCAGCCAGTTCCCACAAAAGAAACGGCTTCCAGCATTTCCCCGCTACTGCGACAATACACAGTAATTTCATCGCCACAAAGTTGATTATTTTTTGTCGCCGAAGCGCTTGCACTATCAAGAGTGTAGTTGTGGCGAGGCTTTGAGCTATGCTCAAGGATATTTTTTTTGTATAAGTCTTGCGCTGAACTCTGCACTTCTTGTTGTGTCTTGTTCTTTGTCTCACTCATGGATTGCTTTATCATTACTCAAAGAAGCATTGCTGCTGAGAGAGAAGCACTGCTTAAATTTCATCATCATCAATGCCGCCTTCTAAGCCGCCAATACCGAGATGATATTTCACACATTCGACCACTTCTTTCATTTGGAACGGCTTGGTGATATAATCCACCGCACCAAGCTGCATCCCCTTTTCACGGTCAGGCACAGTGCTGAGGAAAATGACTGGTAACTGTGGAGCCATGATTTTGAGGACTTGGCAGGTTTTGTAGCCGTTCAAGCCTTCCAAAATAATATCCAGCAAAATCAAATCCGGCTTAAAATCTTGTACCAACTTCAAAGCCTGCTCGCCGGAGTGTGCAGAAAACACGTCAAACCCTGCATCACTGAGGATTTGGCGGAGGAGCTTAACGCTCATTTCGTGGTCGTCCACAACGAGAATAGATTTACCGAATTTTTTCATGGTCGCCTTACAACCTAGGATAGTGAGAGGAAAAAGTTATCACCAGAACTTCAATATCGTAAAAAATTCACTTTTAGTGAAATAGATTTCGGAAAAAACGTACTTTTTTAAGGATTCACGCCCAATGGACAAATTGGCATCGTTTCTATGGCACAAAAAAAAACCACCGCACAAGGTTTTATGCGGTGGTCAAAGAATTTTTCGATGGCAGATTAAATCGGCGGATTGGCAGGCGTATTAGTGTTGTTATCGCGCTCCAGCGACGGGTATGGATAAAAATTCCGATTCCGCTCCGACTGGAACGAGGATGGGCTTGGCGGCGCAGGACGACCAAATCGGCGCTGGTCTTCCATACGCATACCAGTCAAGAACAGCTCTACGCAGCGTTGAGCGTAAATCTCGGTCAATATCGCATCTTGCGTCATAGCCCCCGAATACGGCGGAAGCGTAGCACCAATACCATGCAGATCTGCCGTGCGTGTTTTGGTGCGGATAGCGTTGATTTCCGTTACCGCTGCCGTGAGATTATTCTGCCGCGCCTGTGCTTCAGCGCGAATAAGCGCCATTTCACCCATACGAAAAACCGGCATAGCAGCATCTGGGGCAGCCAAGAACGTCGCAGCGAGGTCATCTACGTTGTAAGCGGCTGGTGGTGTACCCTTACGCGGGTTTGCACGCATAAAGAACCGCAACCGCGCATCGGTTGTATCGCTGAAAACAGGCGTACCAAAAAGGTCACGGGGAGCGTAGGTGTTCCCAACAATAACACTTTGGTAAATCGGGTTACGATTGAGCTGGGCATCATATCGGAAAACAGAAAGTCCGGCAGTGGCTGTATTAACGGCAGTGGCTGCTTGAAGTGCGTCCGCATTACGTCCCGCCATAAGTAAGAATCGCGCTCGCATTGCCAGAATGGTATTGCTCAAATTGAAGCCACCCGCAATAACCGTTGAGACAAAATTGGCATCGGGAGCATTAGAAGAAACCTGCTGTGCAGCGTTGTCCAGAAGACGAATAGCTTCGGTCAGCACATCTGCGCGAGGGCGAAAAGTAGCACCCACAGATGCAGTGCCAAGCGTGAGTGGTGCTTGCTCGAAATACATTGCCAGATGCCCCAAGCACATTGCTTTGTAGAGTGAAGCAAGCGCTATCAAACCCGCTCGCGAGCCGGCAGGCATCAGAATTGACGCATTGGGAGCATTAGCAAGAATATTATCCGCCATACCAATAACGCGGTAGGAGCGCTGCCAAATTGCCAGCACATCGCCATTTTCCGTTGGCAATTCTGCTCCGCCAAGTTCCAAATCCAGTGGGTTCTGAAAGGTCGTGGTTACGCCCATTTCGCGCGTGGTTACGGCAGTACGCGTAATATATGCCTCCAATGTCGAGGTTGCATAAAATTGTTGCATACCGACTGCTAATGTAAATAAGCCTTCGCGCGTTGTCAGCACTTGGTTTTCTGCCGCCGCATTGGGGTTCACATAGTCCAAAGAGCAACTACTTATTCCCAAAACAAGGAATAGCGCCGCAAGGATGTGAG
>JANYDO010000219.1 GCA_025363605.1 Candidatus Kapaibacterium sp. | reverse complement strand
AAATTGTTTTTGCGGTGATTTCTACTTCGATTACGCTTGCGGCGGTGTTTCTGCCCGTGATATTCCTGCAAGGCTTTGTCGGTGCGCTCTTCCGTGAATTTGGTGTGGTCATTGCAGGTTCGGTACTCATTTCTGCTTTTGTGTCGCTCACGCTTACTCCTGTTTTGAGCGCAAAGCTCTCCAGTTCACACAAGCGCTCACGGTTCTACGAAATGACCGAGCCGTTTTTTGTATGGCTCGACCGCTCGTATCGCCGCTCCTTGGAAGCATTTCTGAAACGGCGCGTGTGGGGCATCATTATTTTGCTTATAAGTTTTGGTGCTATTTATCTTCTGGGCATTACGCTCAAAAGCGAGCTTGCGCCACTGGAAGACAAAGCATGGCTGCGTATGCCGATGACCGCCCCAGAAGGCACAAGTTTTGACGCGATGGAGAACATTATCTCAACGGCATCGCAATTTGTGATGGACTCCGTGTCGGAGCAGGAGATGGTCTTCGGTATTACCGCAGGCGGTGGCGGTTCGGTCGGTGCAGTCAATGCGGGATTTATTAGTATCAAACTTTCCGACCCCGAGACGCGCAAGCGGTCGCAAATGCAGATTGCGGAGTATATCGGCAAAAAAATGCGCGGCTTCACCACGGCGCGTGCTATTCCGGTGCAGGAGCAGACGATTTCGACCGGATTTGGTTCTATCGGCTTACCGGTGCAGTTTGTGATTCAGAATCTGGATTTTGAAAAATTACGCACCAAGCTACCGCAATTCCTCGAAGAAGCGCAGAAAGACCCGACATTTCAGGCGGTGGACATCAATTTGAAATTTAACAAACCCGAACTGAACGTTTCGATTGACCGCCTGAAAGCCACTGAAGTCGGCGTGTCGGTGCGAGACATCTCGAACACGCTCCAGCTTGCGCTTTCCAACAGGCGTTTCGGCTATTTCCTGATGAACGGCAAGCAGTACCAAGTCATTGGGCAAGTCGAGAGGGACGACCGTGACCGCCCATCGGCGCTGCAAGGCTTCTATGTCCGCAATAGTCGTGGGCAGCTTATTCCGCTCGACAATCTTGTAAAGTTTGAAGAAATTGCCAATCCTCCACAAGTCTTCCACTACAATCGCTATAAGTCTGCAACCATTTCCGCCGGTCTTGCACCGGGCAAAACGATTGGCGACGGCGTAAAGGCTATGGAAGCAATATCGGCGCGTATTCTGGACGATAGCTTCAGTACGTCGCTCACGGGCGCTTCGCGCGACTTTGCCGAGAGCGCGTCCAATACCAGTTTTGCCTTTATACTTGCACTCTTGCTCATTTATCTCATTTTGGCAGCACAGTTCGAGAGTTTCCGCGATCCGTTTGTGATTATGCTCACAGTCCCGCTTGCGGTCTTGGGTGCGCTTTTGTCGCTGTGGGTGTTCAACCAAACGCTGAATATCTTTTCGGAAATCGGTATTATCATGCTTATCGGTTTGGTGACGAAAAACGGGATTCTGATTGTGGAATTTAGCAATCATCTTCGCGCCGAAGGACGAACATTACAGGAAGCCGTTCTGGACGGTTCGGCAGCACGGTTGCGCCCGATTTTGATGACAAGTTTGGTAACGGCTATTGGCGCACTTCCTATCGCACTTTCCATCGGTGCTGCTTCGCAAAGCCGTGTACCGCTTGGGATTGTTGTTGTCAGTGGGGTGTTGTTCTCGCTTGTGCTGACGCTGTATGTCATTCCGGCAATGTACACATACCTTGCCAGCAAGAAGCAATCCAGTTTGGAAGAAAAGCCAGCGGCCACTACTACGTCCGAAGAAGCGCATGAAACGGCGCTTGCAGAAGCATAGAATGGTAGCTCAGATGGAAAAATATCGTTTGATAATACAAATCTTGTCATAGAGGCACTATGCAGACAAGCGCAGAACTGATTGAGACCTTGTATCACGCTACTGATGCTGTGTTCATTATGAGTGCGGTCGAGGAGCGCCTACGCTCGGAGGCTGAGAAACGTCGTGAATACTACGATATTGTTCACGAAAACATCAAGGCAGAGTTTATCAACGGCGAAATTATTTTTCATTCCCCCGTCAAGAAGCGGCACTGGACGGTTTCGATGGAGCTTTCGGCGCGGCTGCATAACTGGGTAAAAGACCGTAATTTGGGAATTGTCGGTGTGGAAAAAGTGATGGTTTCGCTAACACGCAATGATTACGAGCCTGATATTTGCTTCTTTTCCAAGGAACGCGCTGCTGCTTTTGACGGAGAGCAGATGAAATTTCCCGCACCGGACTTTGTTGTAGAGATTCTCTCGCCTTCTACCGAAAAAAATGATCGTACGGTGAAGTTTCTTGACTATGCTCTGCATGGAGTCCGTGAATACTGGATACTTGACCCCGAGAAACGCACGGTCGAACAATATGTGCTTCGGCAAGGCGAATTTGACCTTCGGCAGAAACT
>JANYDO010000207.1 GCA_025363605.1 Candidatus Kapaibacterium sp. | reverse complement strand
CAATGTCATTAAGTTAAGGCTGAAATCTGCATTAAATCAGCCCCCTTGACAAAGGGGGCGACGAGCGCAGCGAGTGGGGGATTTGTCGAAAGGCGCATAAAATCTAAATCCCCCGTTCCCCCTTTATCAAGGGGGCGAATGAGTAAGACTCGATACATCATGCAGTTACGCTTAAATTAATGACATTGATCCTTACGACCAACTATAATGGAACTCTATGAACCGTGATATTTCATCTCTTACAAAAATTAACATCGGCTGCGGCAACGACATCCGCGAAGATTATGTGAATCTTGATTCGGCGGCGTTGGTAGGCGTGGATGAATGCGCAATGTAGCCCAATAATCTAACATGGATTTAAGAAAAAATCTCTTTCACTTTTATTAGTAAAAAACGTGGCTTGCAAAATATGTGACTCTGGCTCCTTCAAAGAACGGGCAAATGTAAAGGATATGCACTATGTACAATGTGATAACTGTTCTGTTGTCTATCAACATCCGTTGCCACCGCCCATAGCAATAGAGTCTATTTATAATCAGAATAACAGTGACTATTTTATCAGCGAAGTAAAAAATTCTAATTTCTTAGAAGGTGAAAACTGGCTTCGCGGTAGTGCACAGTTTTTTATCTTTCGCCTCCAGAAATACTACAGAAAGCCTCTACAAGATGCCTCAGTATTGGATTTTGGCTGCGGGACGGGAATTGTTTTGGATGAATTGCAAAAATTGGGCGCACAATGTACAGGCGTAGAAATGTCTCCGTGGGCGTGTCGTTACGGGCGTGAACGATTTGGGTTGACAATGCTGAATGAAGATATTATGACAGTGAATCTTGTACCAGAGAGTTTTGACATTATCGTGATGAGTCATGTTATCGAACATTTGCCCAACCCGTCATTGATAGTTTCCCGTCTAACTACACTCTTGAAACGCGGCGGTATCTTAATGATCTGTACGCCATATTCCGAATCCATTGGAGCGCGATTATTTGGAAAGAAATGGCTTTATTACCTGCCAAACGAGCATCTCCATCTATTCAATGACCGCTCTATTCACCATGTTATGGAGCACGCAGGACTCAGTGTACGCACGGTGGAGCATTACCTTTGGCGAAAACGCTCGGCTATGGGCGCAGTTGCACGCCTACCTATAAGTCTTGCCCGCACTGCATGGCAAGGTGCAACACAATTTGTCAGTGCTAAAGACGGTCTTATTGCTTTTGCCGCTAAGCCATAATCTACCTCAATTCAACCTATCGAAGTACAATGGTTACTATGCCACTTGGGAAGTACACGCACATTTGCAGTTTTGAGAAAATGCGTTATCTGACCTTTGCGCTTTTGTGCGGTGCATACGCTTTCTTCCTTATTCTCGTCGGCACTGTTCCAAGTCTGCGGGCGCAGCGTATATGGCAAAAAATCGGCGACCTTCAGCAAGAACGGCGATTATTTGGCGCTCTTGCTTTTTCAGATCGCCACATTATGGTCATGGGCGGCTATACTGCGGGCGGTCAAATCACTGCGTCATCTGAAATTATTGATGTGGACTCGCGGCGTATCCTCTCTGCTCCACGCATGAACGCTCCACGCGCGGAGAGTGTTTTCCTGCTTACCCGCGATTCCAATATTGTCGCCATATCCGGCGTTACCAGTGGCGACAATGTCACGCCACTCTGCGAATTATACAATCGCACCACCATGACCTGGACTGTTCTTGGGCGGCTTATCACAGGACGACGACAACACGTAGCGTGTTTTATCAATGCGGAGGAAATCCTTGTGGTCGGTGGACGCGATGGGAATATTACAACTCTGAATAGCGCTGAGATATTCAATATTCGCACGGGGCAAAGTCGTACAATAGCTGATTTCCCTTTTGCCATTAACTTCGGGCAAAGTGAAATCTCGTCGCGCAACAAACCTTTAGTCTTTGCCGGACGTTCCGGCGGTTCAAGCAGCTCACGAAGCCCCAATGTATATGAATACGACATCCTCAATAATCGCTGGCTCTTGGTCAGCAGTATTCAAGTGGGCGTTGCCGCGCCCGCTCTCGTAAAATTGTATGATGGGCGTTTGATTATTGCGGGCGGAACACGAGCCGAAGACCCAAATAATTTCTCCAATATGGCATATCTTGAGGGATATCCCAATTTTCAAGTTGCTGCTCAAATGTCTGTGGAGCGGCATTGGCTTGCAATGGCGCAATGGAGTGCTGATACGGTTATGGTGTTAGGAGGTTTTGCCAATAGTAATAACGTTATGGCTTCAACGGAATGGATAGACTTAAAGAACAGTCGAGCCTACTCCGCACCATCAATGACAGAGCCTCGATGCTACTTTACGGCAGTTGGATTACCGCAGTTTAACGCTCTAAAGCAGCAGACGAAAGCGCGAATCGTAGCAATTTCCGGTGCAAAAATTAACGGCGGCAGCCTCACCCCCACCGTCGAAATCCTCGAAGAAACCATCCGACAAAGCGTACCATTTCCAAGCATCACGAGCGTGCTGACCGAAACGGATGACTGCACCGTTTTTCGCTTGAGACTGCAAGCGTCTTCGGGAGCAATACGAGCTATCGAACTGGGCACATCAGCAAATATAACCCTCCAAACGCTCACGCCTCTTCCTGCCGGCAACGTAGAAGTATTGGTGCGCCTTATCAATCCTTCCGCGCCGCCCGCACTCACGTCCTTGCGCATCACCAACGATGCCTTACAGACGGAGATTGTACCCGTCTCGGTGATATTTCCGCAGCGCCGCAGTACGACGTTGAGCATTCTCGGCACTACGGAGCGTCTCTTTGGCGATTCTGTTGTGACATTCGTCTGCGTTACCTTGCGACTTCGCAATAGTGCCAGCACAGAAGCGGTTTTTCCTGCCGCCTATTTGAGTCGAAATGTTGAATTTTCCGCACCGCCCGCACAGTTTCCCTTGCGCATCCCGGCGGGTGGCGAATCAGTGTTTCGTCTCTGCTATGCGCCTTCGGCGATAGGCATACAACGCGACACACTCACGCTCACGGAGAACTGTGCGGTTTTGCGTGTACCGCTTGCAGCGCGGGGAGCGGGCGAGACGTTTATCGGCACAAGTCGTTGCGCTGCGCTTCTCAGCCTTCGCACAATACGAGCTTCTTCGGGTGAGACGACGATTGTAGCAGATGCGCCTTTCCCGCAACCGTCGGACGGTGTTGTCCATATTCCTGTCTATCTCGCCACCGAAGCGCCTTCCCCGGCAGAAGCGCCCACTGCAACGCTGTACAATGGCTTGGGAACATTGGTAGGCAAATATAGTATTGCAGAATGGTCGGTGCTTGAAAAAGCCGGCATTGGCTCGGCAAAGACGGTGTACAGTGGCGCTGTGCAATGCAGCACGGAGGGTCTGCCTGCGGGTTGTTATCGAATGATAATACGCGGTTCGGACGGTGCAATGACGAATGTGGCGCTCATCGTTGCGCACTAAGAATTGTTTCGATTATTTCTTCTGCCAATAGCCAAAATTGCGTTTGGTTGGATTCTTCTTTTTGTGTACTTTCGTGTCAGTGCAAGATTTACGTTGCCTCTTTGCGAGTATCTTCAATGCCAATCAATTCTTTTCCAACTTTTTACGGGTCTTTAGCTATGCATATATCGCATACCTCCCCAAAACAACACATTCAAAGCCTCGTGCGCTTTGCGAGTATTCTTACTTGCATCATTGTTTGCACGATACCACACCATCTTTTCGGACAATCTGCCGAATGGCGTACCTTCGGCGTTTTACGTCAAGCACGACACTCTTTTGGCGCATACTCTCTGGGAAATAGTCGTGCAATAGTTTTCGGTGGCTATACGGGAGCTTCGGGCGGAGTTTTATCTGGTACGCCTCTAGCTGCATCAGAAATTGTTGATGTAGATAAACGCACTATCACGGCGGGAGCTTCAATGAACGAAGCACGAGCGGAATTTGCTTCTGTACAATTGCCTGATGGCAGCGTGGCGGTGATAAGTGGCTTTTCCATCGGTAGTAAACTCACATCGGGAGTGGAAATCTATGACCCCGTATTGCAGCAATGGCGTAAAGTGGGTGATGTACTTATTGCGAGACGACAGCATACAGCTTGTCTGATTAGTCCCGAAGAAATACTCGTCGTGGGTGGGCGATTGGCAAATCTCAATAGTATTGCAGCTGCAGAAATTTTCAACATTCGTACCGGACAAAGCCGCCGTATCGCTGATTTTCCCTATCCAATAAATTCCGGCGTTTCGATATTTACCTCTAGCGGTCATGCTCTTGCTTTTGGTGGGCGTAGTGGTGGTGGAGACAGTTATCGCACAGCGGCAATGTATGAATACGATAAGAATGGAAATCAATGGCGCGTGTATGGGAACATGGGTGCTGCTGTACAGGCGCTCACTATCATGCAACTTTCTGACGGACGCATAATGGCTTCGGGTGGTACGGCAAGAGAAAGTTTCACACCATTTTTAGGAAATAAATCTGTCAGCATCGAATCTGAAACAGGTCTGAGTTTGGTAGCTTCTATGCAGATTGACCGCGTATGGCACAGTATGGCTGAATGGAATAAAGATTCAATTCTCACTATTGGTGGTTTGAACAATTCCAATTCGCCAACAAAAAGTGTTGATTGGATAAATATCACCAATAACCAAAGCACATCAGCTCCCACCATGCCAATAGAACACTCGCATGGTCAGGCGTTAAGTATGCCAACACGAGATACACAAGGGAATACCAAGCCTCGCGTACTGATGATTTCAGGTTTTGCAGCAGGATATAGAGAGACGGCTTCCATCGAAATCCTCGAACGTGTAACCGATTCCATCACCGTACCGGCTATCACCTCCTTCACGCCTACTCGTGGCACGACCGGAACAGCAGTCGTCATCACCGGCACAGGCTTCACCGGTACGACCTCGGTGAGTTTTGGCGGTGTTTCTGCGGCATCCTTTCGCGTGGATGCGCCGACGCAAATTACTGCCGTTGTAGCTGCCGGAGCGAGTGGTGCCGTGCGCGTAAGCACACCAGCAGGAAGCGCCGAAAAGAGCGGGTTCGTCTTTGCAGCTTCCATGCAAGTAACGACGGTGGCATCAGGCTTGGGGAGAGGGATATATCAAATAGCACAGGATGACCAAAAGAATTTTTATATTCCGGCGCAAGACCAAGGAAAAATCTATCGTGTTACGCCTACGGGTCAGGTAAGTACGTTCTTTTCAGTTCCTGCTGCGCCATGTACATTTATCGGAGGTATTGCCCGTGATAATAATGGTAATATCTACGTTACGTATAGTTGTGATAAA
>JANYDO010000202.1 GCA_025363605.1 Candidatus Kapaibacterium sp. | reverse complement strand
CTGCTTGCTCAAATAAGCCGTCCGAGCCGCTCAAATGGCGGTGCATATCCACCATTTGACTATGCGAGGCGATATTGCTAAAGGCTTCCACTGCTTCACCAACGATTTCGTCTGCCTCATCTACCACAAGGCGGTTAAATTCAGGGTACGACTTGGGGTAGGTCAGTAGCAATGAGTGATTCACTGCTAAAATGTGCGCCGCAGCTGATTCCCACTGCTTTTTGAAATAAAAACACTGCTCGTAAAAACTGCACTCATGGCGCGTACAATCGCGGAAGTCTGCTCGTGCTTCGCTTGCGACGCGCTGCACAATCGGGAAATCATTAAAAAGCGGGCGTGGGAGTTCTTCGATTTCGCCTTCGCTCGTCGCCAGCATCCAACGAGTCAAAAACGCTCCGGCAAAGGTTTCTTCGGGGTTGTCGGCATACATATAGCTTTCAAAAAGCGGCAATGCCTCGTTGATTTTCCGAATACACGCATAATTGTTCATGCCTTTGAGCACGACTGCGCGAAGGTCGGGCAAAGAAAAAAGCTGTCGAAGGCGCGGTAATTCCTGTTCCAAAAATTGATTTTGCAATGCTTTTGTGTGGGTAGAAATCACGACCGGAGACTCGGCATCCACAGCGAGGGCTGCGAGAGTGGCGGTCAAATAGGCAAGTGTTTTTCCTGTACCCGTTCCGGCTTCTGCCACATAGACACCGCCGTCATTGAGTGTTTGTGCGGCTTTGGCGGCAAATTTTTGTTGTGCCTCGCGGAGCTGATAGTTTTCGTAGGCTGTTTTGAAAAAAGCTGCTTCGCCCAAGCGTGCCGGAGCTTTTGCAAGCGAGGAATCAAGCGTTGTGCGCTCTAATTTGGCAAACATTTCCTTGAAATTGCGTAAGGCGGGGAGGTCGCCTTCGTAGCCATGTTCGTGGCGTTCCGTGAAAAGCGGCTTCCAGAGCCATTTGTCCGTCTTTGCAAACCAATACTCAACGATTGCGCAGAGTTCGGCAAATTCGGGCTTGCTCAATTCATCATCAAGGCAGCGAATCACTTCGACCATATCTAAAGCGTCTTGCAAGCCGCGATGATGCTCGTAATCCCTGAGTCCAAATCGGCGAATAAACGCCTCCAAACTCAGCGTGGGTGCAAGCGGATAGCAAAGCGCCAGAATGTGGCATGAATCCATCATCGGCGCTTCAAAATCTTCGCCAAAAATGCGCTGCAAGTACGAACGCTCGAAGGCAGCGTTATGCGCCATGATGGGCGTTTTACCCAAAAATTCATAAAATTTCCCGTCAATATCACCTAGAAGTGGTGCATTGGCAAGCTCTTCGTTTGTGATGCCCGTGAGCTGCGCAATCTCCGGCGAAACCTGACGCGCAGGATTGACCAGCGTGGCAAAGCGCTCTACCTCTTTCCCTTCGCGGTAGCGGACAGCGCCGATGTCAATGACGGTATCAGATGCGGCATCAAGTCCGGTCGTTTCAAAATCAAGAGCAATAAATTCGCCAAGAGCGGCAAGGCGGGAGCTTGTGTTGGTGGTGCTTTTCATCAGGAAAGGAAAATTTTTGAAGTCTATGAAAACACCCAAAATACGGAACTTCGGGCAAAATGCTTGCTGCTTTTTGATTTTTCTGTGGTATTACTTTTTTTCTCCCAATTTCTTTGCACTTGTGATTATCTTTGTACGAAGCTACCATCACCGTTTCTCTACCCCGACCATTCTCTATGAAAACCCCGATTATCCTTGCTGTTGACGACGATAGCGCGGTACTACGTGCTTTGGAGCGAGATTTGCGAAAGCAATATCGCAAAGAATACCGCATTATGACAACGCTGTCTGCAAACGAAGCATTGGAAACACTCCGCGAACTCAAGACCAAGCAGGAAGTTGTCGCGCTGCTTCTTTCCGACCAGCGAATGCCCGAAATGCAGGGTGTTGAGTACCTCACCAAGGCAAAAGAATTCTACCCGAAGGCAAAACGTGCCTTGCTGACTGCCTATTCCGACATTGAAGCTGCCATTAGTGCCATTAACGACGTAGGGCTTGATTACTACCTCTCCAAGCCGTGGGATCCGCCCGAAGAAAAATTGTATCCTTCGCTGAACGACCTTTTGGAAGAGTGGCAAGCATCCTACAAGCCCCAATTTACAGGCTTGCGGGTGATTGGTTACCAATGGTCGCCGAAGTCGCACACCATTAAGGATTTCCTTTCGGGGAATCTTGTGCCGTATAAATGGCTTGATGTCTTGTCTTCGCCGGAATCGGAAGAATTACTGACGCTGCACGGTATTGAAAAGACTGATTTGCCGGCATTGCTTTTTGAAGATGGTTCGGTCGTGAAAAATCCGCGTCCGGTGGACATTGCGGAAAAAATCGGTTTGCAGTCGAAAGCCTCCGCTAATGTGTACGATGTCGTTATTGTCGGCGCGGGTCCTTCGGGTCTTGCTTCGGCAGTATATGGTGCATCGGAAGGTTTGAAAACCTTGCTTGTAGAGAAAAGAGCGCCCGGCGGACAGGCGGGAACAAGTTCGCGTATTGAAAACTACCTCGGTTTCCCGACCGGATTAAGCGGTGCAGATTTAACACGCCGTGCTATTTCACAGGCTGTGCGCTTAGGCGCAGAATTCCTTGCTCCGCAAAGTGTGGAATCTATTGTTGTTTCCGGTAATCCACACGAACACTACAAGGCTATTAAGTTTATTGATGGAAGTGAAGTTATTGCAAAGAGTATTATTATCAGTACCGGAGTCGAATACCGCGAACTGGAAGCAGGAAACTTAAGTAATTTCACCGGAGCAGGCGTGTATTACGGTGCAGCGACAACAGAAGCAAATGCGTGCCGAGAAAAAGATGTTTATATCGTTGGTGGTGGAAACTCTGCCGGACAAGCTGCCATGTACCTTTCGCATTTTGCACGTCGTGTCTTCATCGTCATTCGAGGTGCTTCGCTGGCATCTACAATGTCGCAATATCTCATTGACCAAATTGCCGATACGCCGAACATTGAGCTTTTGCCGCATACCGAAGTCGTTGCCGCTTGCGGGGAAGACAAGCTGGAAGAATTGGATTTGGTAAATAATAAAACTGAGGAACGGCGTATTGTTCCCGCGCAAGCGCTGTATGTCTTTATCGGCGCAAAACCAAGCGCGGCATGGCTTCCCGAAAATGTACTTCGCAATAGTCGTGGCTTTGTAGAAACCGGACGTGAAATTCTCCTCCACAACGAAGCCCGTCCGATTTGGAAACTGGAACGTGAGCCATTTTTACTCGAAACCTCCGTGCCGGGTATTTTTGCTGCCGGCGATGTCCGGGCTGGCGCAATGAACCGCGTGGCATCGGCTGTGGGCGAAGGTTCGATGGCGATAAAATTTGTGCATGAGTATTTGGCAACGCTGTAATTCATCACCTTTTCTTTTTATCCTTCTGAAAGGCAACCATTATGCAATTTGGTGTACTCGAAAAAGTTTTACTGCCGCTTTTACTGGCAATTGTGATGTTTGGTATGGGCATGGGATTACAAGTGAGCGACTTCCGCCGCGTCCTACAAACTCCCTTGCAAGCATTGGTCGGCTCTATCGGACATTTTATCCTCATGCCCATCGCTGCGCTCATTGTCGTCAAGCTCACCGGCTTGACGGGTGGTTTGGCGTTGGGAGTTATCATCGTTGGCTGTTGTCCAAGCGGTCCGACCTCCAATTTAATCAATTACCTTGCCAAAGCGGATGTTGCCCTAGCTGTGGTCATTACAACGCTTTCAACGCTTCTTTGCCCGATTATGATGCCGCTTTTGGTCTCGTTTATGGGCAATAATCTTGGTTTGTCGCAGAGCATGGTAGCAGTTCCGGTGACAGAAATGCTCAAATTGGTGTTTGTCATTATTGCTATTCCCATCAGCCTTGGGATGCTTGTTCGGAATAAAGCGCCAAAATTTGCGCATACCATCGAGCGTCCGTACAAAATCTTTTCCGTCCTGTTTTTGCTTTTCGTTATTGTGATTGTTTTGGGTAAAAATTGGGATAGCTTCCTCACGAGTCTTCCGCTCGTTGGTCCGGCTATGGTCTTGCAGAACGGTATCGGACTGCTTTTGGGATTTTATTCCGGCAAACTTTTTGGGTTTGGTACCAAGCAATGCCGCACATTATCTATCGAAGTGGCAATTCAAAACACCACGCTTGGAATGACCGTTGCGATGACATTTTTTTCGCCGGAATCAGCATTGCCGGGAGCAATTTTTAGTCTTTGGATGTATGTTACGGGCTTGACCTTGGCTTCGTATTGGGCAAAAAATCCGCCCAAAGACGAGCTTGTACCGCAAGCAGCGTAAGGCTTGACTCATGGTACTCAATAAATATTCTTTATCGGGTAAATACTGACTTCGGTAGCACAGAAATTCTTGTCTATGAACGTCTATAGACCGCATAAAGACTCACAGGCAATGATGGCTGTGCTACGGAAGAAACAAAAACTGCTTCATTTGTAAAACGTCTATTCTTCAATATGGAAACACTTTTGGATCAACTCAAAGCCGCACCAGACCTCGTAAATGTTCCCGATGAGCAACTGGAATGGTTGATTGCATATGGCGAACTGCGCACCTTTGCTGAAGGCGAGACGATGTTCCGACGTGATGACCCGATTGAATATATGTACGTCGTGCTGGAAGGTGGCGTACAATTTCGCATTGAGCAAAACGGACAGTTTCGTGAACTTTCTATGGTGCATCCGGGCGGAATTAGCGGTACGCTGCCGTACTCACGGACGAAGCTGGCGGCGGGCTTTGGGATTTTCACCGCGACGACGACGTTATTCATGCTTCACAAAGACCATTTCCGCGCTTTGACGCATGAATGTTTTGAACTCACCCAAGCACTCGTACATTGCATGACGACTCGCGCCCGAAACTTTACGGCTTTGGAACAGCAAAATGAGAAAATGGCTGCGCTAGGGCGCATTTCGGCGGGTTTGGCGCATGAACTCAATAATCCTTCTGCTGCCATTGTGCGCAGTGCCGATGCTTTCAAGCACCATTTTGCATCTACGCCGGAACGCTTCAAGAGCGTAATGTCGCTTCAACTTGATCCTGTAAGTGTGGATATTTGCAATGACCTCTTTTTTCGGAAAGCTACTGCGGGTGTGCGCTATAACCTTTCGCCACTCCAAAAAGCGGATGCGGAAGATGCGCTTTTGAACTGGCTGGAAGACCATAAGATTAACGACGGTTTTGATATTGTTGGGAATCTGGTGGATTTTGCTTTTACGACGGAAGAACTGGAATTCGTCTGGGAAAAAATTGGCGAAAAAGGCTTTTTTACGGTACTTGATTGGCTGGATAATGTGCTGACGACCGAACGTTTTGTGTCGGAAATTGGCGAAGCATCGAAGCGCATCAACGATATTGTGACTGCCGTGAAGTCATATTCGCATCTCGACCGCGCTAATGAGCGCCAGAAAGCGGACATTCACGACGGCATCCGCAAAACACTGGTGATTATGGCGCATAAAATTAAAGCAAACGGGATTCGCATAGTAGAAAATTTTGCGCCCGATTTACCACAACCCAAAGTGTTTGTGGGCGAACTCAACCAAGTCTGGACAAACCTTATAGATAATGCCGTGGACGCTCTTGAAAATGCAAGCCCGAAAACGCTTGAAATCGCAACGTCGCATAAACCCGGCTTCGTGGAAGTCTGCATCATTGATAGCGGCGAAGGGATTCCGGAAGATATTGTTTCCAATATTTTCGAGCCGTTTTTTACGACCAAGCAGATGGGAAAAGGCACGGGCTTGGGGCTAAACGCGGTGCAGCGCATTATTGAGCAACACAACGGCAGCATTAAGGTTTCATCGGAAAAGGGACGCACGGAGTTTCGCGTTTGCTTGCCGATGGAATAACAATTTCAGATGAAACCTTCAACTACACCAACAATGACAATATGAACACAACACCCCTCAGGGGAATAACCTTTTTAACCATTATTGTTGCTTTACTTGAGCTTTTTAGCGAAATAACGGATAATAGAACGCTTCATCTTTGCTCAAAACCATTACTCGTGCTACTGGTTGCACTGTTTTTTCTTACGGCAACGCATTTATCACAGTCCAAGACAAAAATTATTATCGTCGTCGCGCTCTTTTTTTCGTGGCTTGGCGATGTGTTTCTCATGTTTAAGCAAGAATACTCGTGGACGTTTTTATGCGGTCTTGGGGCATTTTTGGTGTCGCATATTTTTTATATTGTCGCGTATAGAGTGGGCAGCGAGGGGCGTTTTCAACTATCATTCTATATCTTTGTGCCGGTTATTGGTTATGGCGTGGTGCTTTATAGCGTCCTTGCGCCGCACCTTGGCACGATGCACATTCCGGTTGCTGTATATGCCGTTGTCTTGCTGTCCATGTTCGTTGCAGCATTGGAGCGGAGGCAGCGTGTTTCTGAGGAAAGTTTCCGATGGGCATTTGGCGGCGCGATTTGTTTTGTTCTGTCCGATTCGATTTTAGCATTGCATAGCTTTGTGCAGCCTTCGGTCGTTGCTCGCGTTGCGCTTATGACTCTCTACATCGCAGCGCAATACGCCATAGCGCGAGGGATGGCGCTGCACATCACCACATCTCAACAACAGCAATGAGACAGCATACGCGGCAAAGTTTCTTCAGCGTAGCACAGACACTCTTGTCTGTGCAAATTTGTATAGAGTCAGCACAGACAAGAGTGTCTGTGCTACTAAAGTCTAGCTATTCTGGCTATGCTAGGAATTTGTCGTGTACAAAGACTTGTTACAGTATTGCTTGTTTATTTGTATCATTATTGTTCACCTTGCAAGTGCTATGTGCTGAAAAACCTTCTTCTTCAAGTCTCTGCACTGTATCGGGTACCGTAACCGAAGCGGCTTCCGGCGAAGCAGTTATTGGTGTCAATGTGATACTTTTTGTGGAGGGAACAGCTCTCAAGTCTGGTGCAAAGCCTGTCTCAGGCGCTCGCACGAATAAATATGGTTTTTATTCCATTCCGAACGTGGCAAACGGCACATATGATATTCTGGTGCGGGGTATAGGATTGAAGACATTTGTGAAGACTATTCGCCTCGCCGAAGAAGAAACAGCGCTTCGTGTGAACATTGCCTTACAATCGGAAGCCTCACGCACAGGACTAGTAACCATTAGCGCAAGCCGCGACGACGCACAAACATCTACGGCAAAAATCAGTTCTATTTCTATCGCACCGGAAGTAATCAAGTCGCTTCCTGCCTTCGGTGGCGAGGCAGATGTTTTTAGGGCGTTTCAGCTTATGCCCGGAGTTCGCACAGGAAACGAGGTTTCTAATGGGCTTTTTGTACGCGGTGGCTCGCCAGACCAGAATCTCACACTCTTGGACGGTGTTATCGTCTATAATCCTACCCATTTGGGCGGGCTTCTGAGTGTATTCAACACTGACGCAATAAAGGATACACGCCTCATTAAGGGTTCACTTCCGGCTGAATATGGCGGGCGTTTATCAAGTTTGATTGACATTACGATGAAAGAGGGCACAAAAGAAAAATTCTCCGGTGCCGGAGGATTAAGTGTCTTAAATGCGCGTCTGCTTTTGGAAGGACCTATCAACGAAAATTCAACGTTTATGATTTCCGGGCGGAGATTGTGGTTTGATTTGCTGGCCGCAGCACTCAATGAGCCAATAAAAAAATGGTTTCCGAACGCAGCCAGTTTTATTCCCAGTTATTTTTTCTACGACCTCAACGCAAAAATCAATTATAAACTTTCCGAGGATGACCGCTTGTATGTAAGCGGGTACTGGGGCTATGATTTGCTAAAAAACCCCTCTTTATTTACCGATGCAAGTTTTGATGTCAGTTGGGGAAATTCCATTGCGAACGTGCGCTGGAATCATATTTTTTCACCCTCTCTTTTCGGAAATTTTCAAGCGAACTTCACCAATTATGATTTTTCGACGAGCATTGCCACGAAGCAACTCAACGGCGATACGTTGCGTTTTGGCTCTGTTTCCCGCATCCGCGACTGGACGGTCAAAGGCAGCACCGAATGGACACCATCCGACGAACACGTCGTGAAATTTGGCGTGGAAGGTATTTACCACCAATTTCGCGGAGCTGCCGTCTCTAACGGAACATTTTCGGGCGGCGGTTTTACGCTTGATGCGACCAACACCAATGAAATACAATCCCTCGAAGCGTCTGTCTATGCGCAAGACGAGTGGCAAATCACGCCGTCTCTCGCTGTGAACGCCGGATTGAGGGGCGTGTGGTTTCAAAATGGGAATTATTCGTTTTTAGAGCCTCGGCTTTCGGCAAGCTACGCACTTACCGATGCAATAACGCTTCGTGGCTCGTTTGCGCAGGCAAACCAGTTTATTCACCTCATCATTCGCAACGACATTGGCGTTCCCAGCGATGTTTGGTTTCCTTCCACTGAGCGCATCAAGCCAGCAAGCGGTCAGCAGTACGTCTTGGGCGGGGAAGTGCAGATGTTTGAACGCGAATGGCTCTTCAGCATTGAAGGCTACTATAAGCATCAAAACAACCTACTGGAATTTAAGGACGACGCGCAATTCAGCCTGCTTGCACCCACCGAAGACCAAATTACAAGCGGTTCGGGAGAAGCATACGGTGTGGAGTTTTTCCTGAACAAACGTTTGGGAAAATGGACAGGGTGGATAGGATACACGTTATCGTGGGCATGGCGCACATTTGCCGAACTCAATAATGGCAAGCCGTTTCATCCACGCTTTGACCGCCGGCACGACATTTCGGTCGTCGTTAATTACAAATTGGATGAAAAATGGGATGTCGGTTTGACATGGGTTTATCAGACAGGACAAGCCTTCACGATGCCAATAGGGCAGTATGATTTTGTCCAACTCACGGGCGGTCGCGTTCCGAACGGCACTCCGTCTCCGCGTTATCAATCCACCGATAGGAATGGTTTTCGCCTACCGGATTTTCACAAACTCGACCTGACAGCGACGCATCATTTTGAATGGCTGGGATTGCCATTTACAGCTTCTATTAGTGTTTACAATGCCTACAGCCGTGCGAATCCGTTTGTCTGGAACATTACCACTCGTAATGAAGTACAGGCAGACGGCTCAATAAAAAAAGTTCCTACCGTGGATCAGGTTTCTCTCATCCCATTTATTTTACCGACATTCGGCATAGGTTTTACATTTTGATTTGGAGACCGCTTCGGTACTTCTTAGATTGCTGTGTTCATTCCTCTCTTCACTCATTTTTGCCATACAACGTTCGTGTGTCATGAATTTTCTGCCTCAGGCGAACACCCTCACTATCATAGCGGCAATCTTTCCACTTGGTGTACTCGTTATACTGAGTGCGTTTCATTTATTGCTATTCCTTGCCTACAAACGCGAACGGTATAATCTCTTTTTTGTTCTGCTGTGCTTGACTCTTGTTGGCAATAGCGTTTCGATGATGCTGCCTTCTATCGCAGTACTAGAGCCGTTTGTGAATAATGTGAT
>JANYDO010000174.1 GCA_025363605.1 Candidatus Kapaibacterium sp. | reverse complement strand
GACCACCAAAAGAACTTCGTCGCGCTATATCGCGCCGCGCCCTGCGCTCAAAGCAGCGCAGACCGTGACCGCTCAGGCTGCGACGAAATGCCTTATATCCCCATGCCTGAAGGCAGGGGCTTTACGGCATACCTGGTAAATACCATAGGAGTCATTCTACAATTTTGAGGGAAATTATGCGACGAATAGCACAACTGGTTTTTGTCCTGATTCTAGGGCTGGAATGGATAGCTACGACAAGTTCTCTCGCAGCTCAAAACTATCATGGCAGAAGAAACGGAAAACAGACTCATTACGAAAAATCGTTTTTTTCGTTTTTATTCCCGCTCATCAAGGGTTCCGGCACACCACTTTCTAGTGAGCGCGTTGTCAAACCATTCCATGCACTTGTCGTTGAAGATCCATTCCGTGTGGTGATTCGGCAGGGTTCGCCGTATCAAGTTCGCATCGTTTCGGACGATAATTTGCCGGAATTTATTCACACGACCGTTTCCAACGATGGAGTGCTGACAATAGCAATGGATGTCAAGAATTATGAATACGACACACTATCGGTTTTTATCACCGTACCTACTCTTGATGCCATTACGCTCGGTTTGGCTGCCAGAGCAAGTGTGGAAGCGTCTTTTTCGGTGGATTATTTGAAAACCACTCTGGCAGGAATAGGGTGTGATATGACATTTTTAGGCGGGGTAATTCGCAAGCACAGTATTAGTGCTGACGGCATTGGCTCAAGCATTGATGCGGCTTCTATGCAAAGTGAAGAAGTGAGAATTCAAATGCCCGGCATTGGAGCAGATTCCCGTATCAAGGCGGCACAGATAGAGCCAATCGGTAATTTCGGCATTGGTGCAACGTTGCGATACGCTCTTTACGAAGGCAAGCCTCCCGTAATTGTTGGTTCCGAGGGCAAAGGGCTTGGCGCACGAATCAAACTTTTACAAGAGTCGACTACCACGCCTTTATCACAAAAAAAGCCCGCCCAAGCTCCCCTGCCTGTACCAATCAAAAAATAGTTTTTGTCGATGTTTTTGCCCGTTTGTGGCTCCCACAAACACTACATCATCCCGCGCATTGGCAGAATAGCACCCGAAATTCCTCGCCCCGCAGCAGTGCAGAGCATCCATGCAGCACCCGCAATGGTTTTCGGTGTTACCCAGTTCACAATATCCTCCAGTGCTCCCCACTCACGATTTGCAGGCGTATCAATAATGCTCGGGACAAGGCAATTTGCCCTGATGCCGTGCTGTTTCCCTTCGTGCGCTGTTGCTTGCGTTAGCGCAATAAGCGCGGCTTTGGAGGCTGCATACGCCGACTTATCCGCTTCGGGCGCAAGTGCCGCTTTCGCACCAATCGTCAATACCGTTCCACCACGCACTTTCAGAAGAGGCATGGTAACACGCAAAAGATTAAATGCCGTCACATAATTGATTTCCAGCATTGCCTGAACCATATCGGGCGTGGTTTCTTCTATTGCCTTACCCGCTTCGATGCCGCCCGCAGTGTGTATGACCGCATCTACACTTTGCAATTCGCTTCTGGTCAAAAAATGTTGTGTCGAAACGGTACTCGCAAGGTCGCAAACTACGACATTCAAAGTAGCACTAAAACGCACAAACTCGCGTGCAAGGGCTTTGGCAGAGTCTTCCCGCTTGCAAAGCGCATACACACGCCATTCTTCTTCCAAAAAATGCTCAACTATACATTTGCCTACATTGCCATTTGCACCTGAGATGATTGCTGTATTCATTGTCCGGATAGATGTGTATATGAAAAATTGCTAACAGCCTACACGCTAGATAGAATCAGGATTAATGCCTTGCGCCCGAAGATATGCTGCCAAATGCTCGGCGCGTTCATGTTCTTTCTCGGCGCGTTCGCGCTCTTTTTCAGCACGGTGATACATTTCGACAAACGTCTCGAATTGCCTGCCGTCAGGGCGGGTAATCACGAGTGTTTCGCCTTCAATTCCAAACGACAAACCCAGTCTGGGGCTGCGAACAGGATTTTCCTTGAGCAATCGCAAATATCGCTCACCGTTTCTCTGCCATGCCTTCAAGGTCATGCTTTGCGGGTCAAAGAGATAGTATTCTTCCACCCCGAACGTATCATAGAACTCCAGTTTGTCTATCATTTCCAGTGCTGTATTACCTGGGGAAATCACTTCAAAAACAACCTGCGGCGCAATACCATCTTCGCGCCACTGCATATACGAACCCCTGTCGCGGCGCGGTCTGCCAAAGACAACCATCACGTCAGGAGCAACACGGGTTTTATTGTCGCCTTCGATAGGATACCAAAAAAGGTCGCCCGCCACGAACACGTCATCACGGTCGCTAAAGAGTGCATCTATGCCGCCTTGAATGGTCGTTATCCATCGAAATTGTATCGTGTTTTCTGCCATCGGCTGCCCGTCGCTTTCGGGATATTCCGTGAGAACGGTATCGAACGCATGAGTTATGTGCATAACGTTGTACCAAAAAAGTAAGAAAAAAGACTACGTTGCCAATCTTGTTTGCTACCGCACCACATTCAACTGCTCCTGCACCATGCCGGAAGGCGCAATGAGCATAATGCGATACTGCCCACTTGCAAGGTCGCTTGTACGCAAGGTGATGGTGTAATGCCCTGCTTTCTGGTCGGTTGCTGCCAATAGAGTGCGCACTTTCGCGCCGCGTGCATCGAAGACAGCAATTTCAAGCGTTTCGTCCTGTTGCACGGTGTACGCAACGACCGTTTCATCACTCGAAGGATTGGGCTTGAGTGCCGTAATGAGATTTGTACTTGCTTTTGCCGGAGCAATAAGCCGCAAGCCGCCCGCCCGTGAGACACTTGCTGTGAACGTCGCAACAGTGGAAGATAACCCAACAAAGATATTCGGACTGTTCCACGTCCGCTCTGTGATAACGATTGCCGTTGCGTTTGTTTCACCCGCAACAGCAATACAATCAAGAGATAAGAACGCTGAGGTTGTAGTATCTTTGAGGTTATCCAAAGGAGGTTGAATAATACGATACATCCCTAGTGTTGATTGAGGAATGAGTTTCGACTCAGAAGCTGCTGGCACCAACACATTAGGATTCATAGATATTGAAATTGAGTACGAAGGATTAGAAGCGCGATTAATATTGCTAAATGTTTGCGCTAAAGTACTGGTGGTGGCCGGAGGAATGATGTATAACTTTAATAACACCTTACTTCCGGGAGCAGCTGACGTTGTCGCTGTTGTAATTCCTATATTAAACTGAACATCCTGAGCAGTCACATTCCGGACAAAGGATTTAGTATTAACCACAATTGTGTCTTGTGCCGTGATGATACTTATTGTGCCGGAGGTCTCTCCAAGACGTGATGATTGGAATTGAACTGGCAAAGGAAGCGTTTGCCCCGGAAGAATAACATATGGGAACTGCGGAGATATAGGGTCTAGTTTTGTAGTCGTTGTATCGGAGAAAATGAGCTTCTCACGAATACGAATGGTATCACGCCCAAGATTCGCAATTTCCAGATTACGTACTACGAGAAAATCTTTCAGTACTGTACCAAAATCAAGATTGCTTGCATCCACAAATGTCGGTGTACCGCGCACAATACCGCTCCGCTCAATAGTTGCCGTGCCACCATTGCTGAGAGTCAGCACCAAGCGCACTTGCTTCACGCCGAGAGAGACAGGATTAAAATTGATACGAATTTGATATTTGCCGAAAGCAGGAATCGTCACATCCCGCACCGATGCTGCACTCGTGTCAATGCGGAAAGCGTTTATATCCGTACCTTCCAGACGTGCGCTGACAAGTTGCACTGGCGCATCGCTTACACTGGTTATTTCCACCGTGCCGGACTTTGTCCGCCCCACCACCGAACGACCAATATCAGTGGTCGGAACGACGACAAGCGCTCCGGCATCAATCGTGGTAAACGTCCGTACGTCAGACCACGCGCTAACACCGCTTTCATTTCGCGCACGAACGCGCCAGACATAGCCGGTGAAACTTTTCAGCGTTCCCGCCGGAAGTCGCGCTTGGATCAAACTGACGTTTGTATCCAGCACTGGAGCATTAAATGTCGCATCAGGGGCAATTTGCAGGTCGTAGCTTGTTGCTGCCAGCACTGATAACCATTCAAGAGTAGCATTCAAGGACACACTCCCAGCCTGATTCGCCGGAGCTAACAGCAGAGGTGGACTTGCGGGAGCGGGTGCAGTGGATGCCGATACACGCACTGGACGTGTGACCAAGGTCAGCCCACGCACGACGCTATTGGTAACACGGGCATGGTAAACACCGGTATCAAGCCTTGCAAAGGCAGGAAAAGTCAGCGCACGCCCCAAAACGCCCGACACTTCTCGTCCATTTTTGAACCACGTATGAACGTTATTGTCACTGAGCAGTCGTGACGAAAGCGCAAACGGCAACCCTACGGCGGCGGCAGTATCTCGCGCTGCACCGACGCTATCTTGCGGCGAATACGTGAAGGTGAACGATGTGGCGCTAGAACGCACATTCGGCTCAAGCGTCTCGAACTGCAAACGATTATTTTCCACCGCCAGTACCGTCAAAGGCGTAATACCGCTTACATTCGGAATAGTGGTAATTTGATTGCTTTGTAAACGAAGTATCTGTAAGCGAGCAAGCGCCGTCACTGCTTCCGGCACAGCACCTGAGAAGCCGTTGCTATCAAGTGCCAGCACCCGCAGATTCACCATTTGCCCCAGTTCAAGCGGAAGAGTGCCGGAAAGCGTATTGCGACTCAGCACAAAACGCTCCATAAGCCGTAAGTCGCGGACACTAGGCGGTATCTGCCCCGTCAGTGCATTGTTGTTCACCTCAAACGACCGCAAGTTCACCAGTGCGCCCAGTGTGCTTGGTAGCGAACCACTCAGTTTATTGTTTGACGCGATGAACTCTTGCAATGCCGTTGCATTGACGATTTCCGTCGGAATCTCGCCACTCATTTGATTGTTACTGACATTCAGGCGCGTGAGCGAGCGCAAGCCTGTAGAGGTTATCTGCGCATCGTTTTTTCTTTCCGCAGTGGTTGCCAGCGCCGTAGCACCCCAGGTTGTGCGGGGTAGCGGATTCGTCAGGATATTATTATTGACGAGCAAATCTTGCAAAAGCGTGAGTGCAGCAAACTCGACAGGAATACCACCCGAAAAACGGTTATTACTCAAGTCCAGTCGCTCCAAAACAGGAAGACGGGCAAAGCACGTCGGAATAGTGCCGACAAGCTGGTTATTCCCCAAAACAATTTCCTTCAAACCAAGAAGCGTACACATTTCGGGCGGAATCTGTCCTGCAAAACGGTTCCCGTCCAATCGCAATGAAGTCAGACCAATCATGGAACTAATACCACTCGGTATTTCACCAGTGAACTGATTATTGGAGAGCGATAATTCCTGTAATTGCGGAAGCAGGAGAATTCCCGTCGGGAACGCCCCTTCCAGACTATTGCCACGAGCGCGAAAGACTTTCAAAGCCGTTAAACTACTAACTGCAATGGGCAATATCCCACGCAGACCGGCACTATCAAGCGCAAGTTGGGTAATTCGCCCGCCTTCAACCGTCACCCCTTGCCAACGGTTAATCGTTGCGTTGGTGAGCCAGTTGCTACGGCGCGTCCAGTCCGTGCCGCCGGTAGCATTATAGATTTGTACCGCAGCAATGGAATCTCGCTGAAGTGCCGTGAGCGGTACGCGCGGCGGTACGACAACCAAATCGCGCCGTGCGAATGCCGTTCCTGTCGTGGTCTGCACTTCAATCGTACCCGTCGTCACCTGCGGAAGCAGAAAGTTAAGTGATGTCGAAGAATTCACGGTAAAGGATGCAATGGTCACGCCATTGAAGCGTACTTGCCGAACATTGATAAAATTAAGTCCTTCCACCGTTACAATATCCCCTACCGAAGCGGAATCCGGCGAAAAACTCGTAATACGCGGCGGCGGAACCTGACGTGGCGGCACGAAGCGGAAGGTCATAACACTTTCCGAATATCCGCCAACAGTTCGCACCCCCACTTTCCCCGTAGCACCAGTCGAGACGACAGCGATAATTTGGCTTGCCATCGGAACTTCAAATTCCGCCACAGGAATACCACCAATGGTAACGACCGTTGAGGTTGAGTTCACAAAATTTTCACCAACGATGGTGATAGTCGAACCGGTGGAGCCTTCCATCGGGTCGAAATTCTGCACATTTGGTGGAAAATAGAACGTAAATCGCTCACCGGAGAATGCTCCGCCCAAGCGGTTAAATACTTGGACATTACCACTACCGCCGGCATCGGAAACAATAGCCACAATCTGCGTTGTCGAAATCACTTCATAACTTCGTACATCCAGTCCACCAACCGTTATGCGGTCAATAGCACTGAAATTCGCTCCTGTTATCGTAAGCATTGTTCGGGGTCCGCCCACAAGTGGGCGAATAGACGAAACAAGTGGTGGATTGATAAACGTAAATCGTATCGTCGAAGCGGTTACACCGCCAATTGTTTGCACAACAACAGGTGCTGTACCGGTTTCACCCCGACCTAAGACGGCAACAATTTGTGTCGTCGAGGTAACGAAGATTTGCAAAGGAACTGCACCGGCAATAGTAACACTAGTGACAAGAATAAAGTTTTGCCCGCGAATAATAACTTGATTCCCCAGACTACCACTATCCGGTGTCATGGAAGTAATTTGCGGTGGAAAGACGTAGGTAAAGACATCACTACTGATGCTCACACCGGCAGGATTACGCACGGTAATCGGACCGCTCACCGTAGCTGGTACTCGGAAACGCAACTGCTGCGGAGAATCCACTGTTACGGTGGACAACGTCACCTGCACCGGACCCAGCCACACTTCACTAATAGACTTGAAGTTTGCACCGGTAACAATGATTTCTGTTCCCAACGTTCCAAATTTCGTCCCAAGCCCTTGAATTTCAGGCGGGCGAATAAAAGAGAACGACACCGAACTCGTCGTCGTACCACCAACAGTTCGCACGACCACAAGACCATTCTCGCCATTGGGGGAAAGCAGCGAATTTATCAAGGTAGGATTATTCACTGTTGTCGAGGCGGCTTGCACATCACCAAAGAGAGCAATTGCCGAAGGATCGAAATTTGTTCCCTGTATGCTGATAATATCACCTGCTTTACCCTGTTTGGGATTAAAATCCGTGATGGTAGGCGGACCAAAGAAACGAAGTGTATCGGTACTGTTGCCTGCTGTGCGCGTCCGTGCAATACCACCCGGAGCGCGGACTTCCACATCACCGCTGGCTCCCGAAGCACCTGCAACAGCCGTAATGAGACTGGAAGAATTAATAATAAAACTTGCCACCGGAATGCCGCCAAAAGTAACGGTTGTAGAACTAAAGAAATTAGTACCGCTAATGGTAACAGTAGAGCCGGAGCCAATAATTAAGGGGCTGATGCTCGTAATGGTCGGAATAACCGGCCCTTTATTGATGCTGATGATTGCTTGTGTTGACTGTAAGACATCGCCACTTGTCCGAATGAGCGTGACAATAGCTTGCGTTACCCCGCCTGCAAGCGGAGCATTTGTCCATGTTATGCTCACATTTGGCAGTGTCACCCTGCTCGCGGCAGAAAATGATGCTGTTCCGCCAGCGAGTGAAAATGTTGCCGTTCCGCCGGGAAGTGGTGACACTTGTAATTGCAGGCTTGCTGTACTGACATTTGCAATGACACCATCAGCACGGAAGGATGCGGCTTGCACGGTGAAAGGCGTTGCATCAAGTACACCGCCCGGAACGCCACCTGTGGCAGTGCTGGAAGTTTCGGCACTGGAAGCAAACCCCAACGCCACAGGAACGGGATTAGAACCCATGCCTTGCCAACTCACAATCGTAGCAGTAGTAAATGGATTCGTGTGGGTTATCGTTCCCATCACTGTTGTACCGTAAAGCGTTGGTGTGAAACGTGCCGTAATAATTTGTGAAGCAATTTGATTACTGACAGGAGTAAGTGGAAAATACGTCCAAAATGGTGCAGTGCCGGTCGAGGATATAGTAACGCCCGCACTTGCAGTCAGGGTGAGCGGTCCAGAAATATTTTTCGCTGAAACCGAGTATAACTGATCTGCTGACCCGCCGACAAAGACCGAACCAAAATTGAGCGCTAGAGTACTCGTAGTAACAGTCGTTGCTATGCCCTGCCCTTGTATCGGTACAACCGTCGAAACACTTCCCGGAAAAGTGGCGATAATCTGCCCTGACATGGTAGTATTGGCGGCAGGTTTATAGCGCACATAAATCGTTTGGGTAAGAGTACTCCCCCCGGGTGAACTCGGCGCTGCGGGTGTGGGATTGAGCGCAATAGAGGCTACTGTTGTAAAAGCACCACCACCTGTGGCAGAGATACTCATGTCTGCGAATGGCATAGCGCTATATTGCAAAATACCATTGGACGGAAGGGTCGAACCATTCAGCGTAAAGGACTGCTCGACATAATCCCCTACGGCAACATTACCAAAATTCAGCGCTGTGGGTGCAGCCGAAAGCAAGGCAGGACTAACAGTAAAAGAATTACTAACGGCGGTATTAACGCCAATACGTGCCGTTAGCTGCATTGTGCCATTGGTGGTATGCCGAACGGAGCTTCCACCTGTGTAGGTAGCAAGACCACCCACAGCACTAATATTGAGCGGACCACCGGCAAGCGAAGGCGGATTGGAGACCTGTATCGTGCCTGTATAACCGCTATCAAAATTACCATTGACATCCACCCCCGCAACAACGGGCACGGGACTAACAAAAAGTGGGTTGAGTCCTACTGCTGTGGGCTGTACTGTACTTCCCACCGTCCACGAGGGGCGGTCGGCAATAACATCAACGTGATTATTATTTCCTGTTGCTAAACTGGGTCCAACCGTGGCAAAACCACCCATACCGGAACGATCGCTACGAGCAGTTACGCTAGTTACTGTGAATGTAAAGAAACTGTTATCCACAACGGGAGAGGTTTTATACGTTGCTTTGAGAATAAAATCTACTGTGCCTCCGTCCGGAGCCGTTACAAAAGGTCCCCATGGCCCATCCAGTCCAGAAAATGTGATAGTTGGAGCGGCAACAATTTCACCTAACTTTGTCGTCCCGGCTGCATCATAAAGTGCTACACGGTCAAGAACGTTGTTAGCATCGGTAATATTGATTGTCATTCCTGTTACCACCGTAGGCAGAAAATCTGCATCAGTACCCCCACCGCCATCGCGGACTTGTAATTTCCACACAGAGGGGTTTCCAACATTCACGGTTCCATTGGTATTAGAGACGTATGATATGGGTGCAGGATAGGCAAAGGCCGGCTGCACCATATCACTTGCATTCGACTGACACGGAGCGCCTACTATCAGCGTCGCAATAGCGTCCACAGGATTGGTCGAAAAACCAACGGTGCCGTAACAGGAATAATCCCATGAACCATTCAGCGCAACGTAGTAAATGCCGGGAGTAGCAGGGGCAGAAATAGATGCTGTTACACCAGAGCCGGAAGATGTTTGGGGTACGTGTGGTGCGATGCAATGAGTAAAGACACCATTGATACCCAAATAAATTTGTGTGACGCAGCCCGGACAGTACGAACCAGAGGGAGTGGCATTGTACGTGTAGGAAAGAGTAAATGTCCCTCCGGGATTCACATACGCAGTGTTGGTACCAGCACCGCTTAATACGCCCGCACCGCCGAAGCTCAGTGCGGTAAATTGCATATTCCGTTCTAATACATACCGAGTTACTGGCAATGTAATAGTTCCGGTTGTACATGGCACTGCCCCTGAAAGTGTCGTCACTGTGCCGGAAAGCTGGGAGGCAGAATACACAATCGAAGCACCTGCACCATTGAAGGAATAAACATCGACAGCATAGCTAGTACTTGATACTAGACCCGTCGTACTAAAGGTTGTTCCGGCACCAAAAGCAATCACTGTTCCG
>JANYDO010000169.1 GCA_025363605.1 Candidatus Kapaibacterium sp. | reverse complement strand
GACCACCAAAAGAACTTCGTCGCGCTATATCGCGCCGCGCCCTGCGCTCAAAGCAGCGCAGACCGTGACCGCTCAGGCTGCGACGAAATGCCTTATATCCCCATGCCTGAAGGCAGGGGCTTTACGGCATACCTGGTAAATCAAGTGCTGTAAAGATAGAACTACTTAACAGCTTAGGTCAGGTACAGCTCAACGTTGCGACTCACAGCCTCAAGTCTGTGGGATTACATGAAGAACCAATAGCGTTAGAAGGGCTGTCGCATGGTATCTATTTTTGTCGGATAAGTACATCGGAAAGCGTAACAATCCGAAAGCTGGTAGTGAACCGATAGTTGTAATTTGAGTTTGCACCGATATTAGCCACGAAAGCATCAATCTCCCACGATTCAATTCTCAACATCGGAATTTATGAACATCCTCATCGCTGACGACAACCGCGAATACTGCGCCACTATTGGCGACATCATTGCTTCCGAAGGGTGGAAGTATTATGCCGTCCATAATCCCGCCGATGCTCTTGAATACTTGCGTCTGCGCAGTAGCGAGATAGCACTTGTGCTGCTGGATGTGGACTTTAATCACCCCACCATGACGGGTTTGGACGTGCTGGCAGAATCCAAACGGCTCTATCCGCACCTTCCCGTCGTGATGATTTCCGGTACGGGGTCGTTCAATGCGGCTGTGCAAGCGACGCGCATGGGTGCGGAGAACTTCATTCCCAAAAGCGATATTAGCCGCGAGAAACTGAAAGAAGTGCTTTATACCGCTATGGAGCGCCTGAACACGCGCATTGCCGGAGAAGAAACACTTCAGTTTATGCGCGAGAACGGCTTAATCGGGCGCAGCAAACGCATGATGGATGTGGCAGAAAAAATTCTGAAGTATGGCAGAACCGAACTTTCGGTCTTGGTGACGGGCGACACCGGTACTGGCAAGAAAATTGTTGCCAAGGCGCTTCATGCCGCCAGTCGTCGTGCTGCCGCAGGCTTTGTCACGGTGGACATTCCCAATATCCCCGCTTCGCTTTTTCAAAGTGAACTTTTCGGACATACCAAAGGCGCGTTTTCGGGGGCGGGCGATGACAAAATCGGCTTATTCCAGCAAGCACACAAAGGAACGCTTTTTCTGGACGAAATCGGCGATTTGCCGCTTGAACTCCAGCCCAGCCTGCTCCTGCCGATTGACGATAAAAAAGTCAAGCGTTTGGGGTCGGTGCGCGAAGAAGAAGTGAACGTGCGCATTATTTCCGCTACCGACCGCAATTTGCCCGAAGCTATACGCGATAAACGCTTCCGGGAACAGCTCTACCATCGCTTGCGCGAGTGTGAAATTACGCTGCCGCCGCTTCGTGAGCGCCGCGAAGATATTCCGCTTATTGTGGAGTATTACCTCAGCGAGCATAACCACAAGAACGGCGAGCAACGATATATTGCCATCGCTGCCATTGAGTATATGCAGGAGCTTCCGTGGGACGGGAATGTACGCCAACTCACCAATTTGCTCAAGCGTGTGCTGCAAACCGCACAAAACGACCGTGTGGAAATGGCAGATATTGTCGAGAGCGATTCGTCTCTCTTCCAAAACTTCAGCCAACAAGCGCTCTCGCAAGGATTTTCCTCGTCCTCGTCATTTGTCAGCACTGCATCATCAGCCGCAAACGGTGCTTCCATACAGCCCGCACACGCTGTACCCTTTATCGCTAGTACGATTAAAGCCGACGAAGACGAACTCAAAAAGCAACGCATTGTCGCTACGCTGACCGAAACAAACGGCAACGTGAGCAAATCCGCCTCGCAAATGGGCATCAGCCGCGAAACGCTCCATACGTGGATGAAACGCTATGGTATCGAAAGTCGTGAGTTTAAGCGGCGGGGGTAAATTGGCGACAGGGACACGGATGGGACGGATGAAAAAAGATGAAGAGGATTACAAAATTGTGATGAAGTGTGTTCTCACATTTTTTGCTCTCTTAAAAAATCTGCGAATATCCGCCAAATCCGCGCTATCCGCGTTCCACCGACTCAAGATTTTGAGACCTCTACACGAGAAATATCACATCATACTATCATCATTGTTTGTTCAGGAAAGGGAGATTTTATGCCGGTCATAACCTACATTCAAGCAATTTCCGACGCGTTGCGCCACGAGATGCAACGCGACCCGTCAGTTTTCCTCATGGGGCAAGACATTGGCGGCACGTTCGGCGGTGCTTTTAAGGTAACGAAGGGATTCGAGGAAGAATTTGGCAAACAGCGCGTCATCAATGCACCGATTTCGGAAGCGGGCATCGTTGGTGCTGCTGTTGGCGCATCGTTCAACGGAATGCGACCCGTCGTCGAGATGCAGTTTATGGATTTTGTAACGAATGCTTTCAACCAAATCGTGAACGTTGCCGGAACGACTGCCTACCGTTGGGGAATGGGCGTACCGATTGTGGTGCGTGGTCCTTCGGGCGGTGGCGTGGGCGGCGGACCCTTCCACTCGCGCAACTCCGAGGCCTGGTTTGCCCATACGCCCGGCATCAAGGTTGTTTGCCCCGCCACAGCTGCCGACGCAAAGGGCTTGCTCATCAGCGCCATTCGTGATAATAACCCCGTCGTTTTTTATGAACACAAGGGTTTGTATCGCAAAATCAAGGATGAAGTTCCCGAAGGCGAGCACGTCGTACCCCTCGGCAAAGCAGCCGTCGTGCGCCCGGGACGCGACGCGACGATTGTTTGCTACGGCTCCATGCTCCACGAAGCCCTTGCGCTTGCGGAGGATATGACGAAAGAAGGCGTTGAAATCGAAGTGGTGGATATTCGGACGCTTATTCCTTACGACGAAGAAACCGTGTTGGCATCGGTCAAGCGCACAAACCGCGTCCTTATTACTCACGAAGCAACGCTCACAGGCGGCTTCGGCGGGGAAATCGCTGCGCGTATTGCAGACAAAGCATTTGCATTTCTTGATGCCCCCGTGCGCCGTTTGGCTGCTTTCGATTCGCCAACGCCCTTTGCGCCACCTTTGGAGCAGGAAGTCCTGCCGAATAAAGCGAAAATGCTTGTTGCAATGCGGGAATTACTGGCATTTTAAGAGTCAATGTCATTAAGTTAAGGCTGGAAGCCGCATTAAATCAGCCCCCTTGACAAAGGGGGCGACGAGCGCAGCGAGTGGGGGATTTGTCGAAAGACGCATAAAACCTCAATCCCCCGTTCCCCCTTTATCAAGGGGGCGAATGAGTAAGACTCGATACATCATGCAGTTACGCTTAACTTAATGACATTGATTTTAAGAGTCTATTTTTGCTAGTGTGTGTTCGTTCTTATTCTCATTTTTTCACCTTTTCTCCATTTGCTATGCTTCACCATCGCACTGCATCACTCTTTGCGGCAGTCGCCTTTTGCCTGCTGCCTGTCGTGACGTTTTCCCAAACCATTCCCGAAAAACTTTTTGCCAAAATGGAATGGCGTAATCTTGGTCCCTATCGTGGCGGGCGCTCGCTTGCTGCTGTTGGGCATCCCGCACAACCGCTCACGTACTACTTCGGTGCAACGGGCGGCGGAGTCTGGAAGACCACGGACGGCGGCGCAAACTGGGCGTGCGTGTCCGATAAATTTTTCGGCTCAAGTTCCGTCGGAGCTATTGCCATTGCGCCTTCTGACCCGAATGTACTCTATGCCGGTATGGGCGAAACCGACATTCGCGGCAATATCGCTATGGGCGACGGCGTGTACCGCACCACCGACGCAGGTGTGACGTGGAAACACATCGGGCTGAAAGAAACACAGTCCGTTGCAAAAATCGTGGTGCATCCCCAGAACCCTGATGTAGTCTATGTGGCAGCAATGGGACATATTTTCGGGCAGAACAAAGAACGTGGTGTCTATCGCTCGCTGGACGGCGGCGCAACGTGGAAGCAAATTCTCTACAAAAATGAAAAAACAGGTGCGGTTTCGTTGGCAATGGATCCTGCGAATCCGCGCGTCATCTATGCCGCAATGTGGCAAGCATATCGCGCCCCGCACGAAATGTCGTCCGGCGGCGAAGGAAGCGGTCTCTGGAAAAGCACTGACGGCGGCGATACGTGGACAGACATCACCCGCAATCCGGGCTTGCCCAAAGGTATCCTTGGCAAAATCGGACTTTCGGTTTCGCCCGTGAATAGCAATCTTGTCTGGGCGCTGGTGGAAAATGATAATGGGGGACTTTTCCGCTCCGACGATGCAGGCAAGACGTGGACACGCACCACCGACGACCGCAACTTACGCCAACGCGCATGGTATTACTCGCACGTTTATGCTGACCCCAAGAATCCCGAAACTGTTTACGCCACCAATGTCAATTTCCACAAATCCGTTGACGGCGGGAAGACCTTCAAGACCATTCGCGCTATGCACGGCGACACACACGACCTCTGGCTCGACCCTGCCAACCCTGACCGGATGATTCTCGCCGATGACGGCGGTGCAAGCGTCAGTCAGAACGGTGGCAAAACGTGGACACCCCTTGACATCCCAACAGCGCAATTCTATCATGTCGCTCTCGACAATCAGCAGCCGTACCGCGTCTATGGTGCGCAGCAGGACAACACCAGCGTTTCGGTGACAAGTCGCTCGGGAAGCGGCGAAATTGGCGTACGCGAGTGGTTCCCGACGGCAGGCGGAGAATCGGGTTATATCACACCACATCCCACAAAGCCGCATATCATCTTTGGTGGCAGCTACGGTGGATTTATGACCAAGCACAATATTTTGACCGAACAGCAGCAAAGCGTTTCTCCATTTCCTGAAGAAGTTATCGGCGAGCCGTCGTCAAACCGTAAGTATCGCTTCCAGTGGACATACCCCATTGTATTTTCGCCGCACGACCCGAACACGCTCTATGCAACGGCGCAAGTCGTGTTCCGCTCGCGCGACGAAGGCATGAGCTGGGAAATTATCAGCCCCGACCTGACGCGCAACGACAAAAGCAAACAAGCGGCTTCGGGTGGTCCCATCACCAAAGACAATACGGGAGTGGAGACCTACAATACCATTTTCACCTTTGCTGAATCGCCCGTAGAGCAAGGCGTACTCTGGTCTGGTTCGGATTGCGGGCTTGTCCATGTTAGCCGCGACAACGGCAAAACGTGGCAAAATGTTACTCCGTCCGCGAAAGATTTACCGGAGCTTGCACTTATCAGCATGATTGAGTGCAGCCCGCACGACAAAGGTACTGCCTACGTTGCAGCAAATCGTTACAAACTCGACGACCAAAAGCCGTATATTTTCAAAACGACCGACTACGGCAAAACATGGACACGCCTTACGACAGGCATTCCCGACGGTGCATACGCGCACGTGGTACGCGAAGACCCGAATCGGCGCGGGCTGCTCTATGCCGGAACGGAAACAGGCATATATGTTGCGTTCAATAGCGCAAGTGCTGGTAATGGTGCAAGCGCTAATGCCGGATGGCAGCCACTTCAATTAAATTTGCCGCTCACGCCCGTTCACGACCTTGCTATTCAAAAGCGTGAAAGCGACCTTGTGGTGGCAACGCACGGGCGGGCGTTCTGGATTTTGGACGATATTACACCGCTCTATCAAATAGCAGACGGCAAAGTAAAAGCAAGCGAAACGGCGCTTTTTGCACCGCGCCACACCTACCGTTGGGGTGATCCTGATTTTGATATGCCGCTTGGCTTGGCGACGGGAGCAAATCCACCGTATGGCGTGATTGTCTCGTACAATCTCAAGGAAAAAACGAGTGACTCTGTTGCGTTGGATTTCCTGAACGAAAAAGGCGACTTGATTATTTCGTACTCCAACAAACGAGATAAAAAGGGTAAAGCTATTAAGGAGTCATCAGAGTTCTACCCGAATCCTGACGAAAAGCGCACGGACGTTGTGACGGCAAACGAAGGAATGAACCGCTTTGTGTGGAATATGCGCTATCCCGATGCAGTCGAAGTGCCGGGCGCAGTGAATTGGGGCGGTTCGGTGGCAGGACCCAAAGCGCCTCCGGGTAATTATCAAGTGCGGCTCTCGGTTGCCGGAAAAGTTATTGCTACGCAGCCCTTGGAAATCCGCAAAGATCCTCGCGTGGAAATCAGCGACGCTGACTTTGCCGCACAATTCGAGTTGTTGCAAAAAGTCAATGCGAAAGTAACCGAAACGCATAAAGCCATTAACAATCTGCGCGATGTGAAAAAGCAAATCACCGCTTCTATTGAGCGCCTCAGCCCCGATGCCGATAAGCCCACACCGAAAGGACTTGCGCTCAAAGAAGCATCGAAGCCGCTGTTGGACAGTTTGAACGCCGTCGAAAATGAACTTATCCAGACCAAAGCGAAAAGCAGTCAGGACGTACTCAATTTCCCCGTGCGTCTGAATAACAAGATGATGGCTCTGGGCAGCATGGCTTCCAGTGCTGATTCGCGTCCGACCAAGCAGATGCTGGAAATGTTTACCGATTTGACAAATCGTATTGAGGTGCAGCTTGCTCGTCTAAAACTCATTCTCGGCGAGGGTGTTCCCAAATTCAACAAAGCCGCACAGGAGCAGAACCCGCTTCCGGTGCAGATTGTGGAGCCATAAACACTGGGCGAGATAACCCTACAAAACAATAACAAAAAAGGCTAACAGCGAATGATGCGGTTAGCCTTTTTTGTTGATTGTTGTCTTTGTATCTGAAATGTTATCCGTGTTTGACGAGCATAAAAATCGCGATAGCACTATATCCGACGGCAATCACGATACCGTACAGAACGCTAATTTTCTTCAACAATGGCGTGTATTGGCGATTGTAAAGCCCAAGTGACTGGAACGAACTTTGCAAGCCGTGGGAAAGATGCAGTCCCAAAATCAGTGACGAGACAACATAAAAAATCGCAAATCCCGAATTTGCCATAACTGCCGCCGTAACGTCGTATTCGCTTGCTCCTGCTACGGGCGTGGGTAGGATATGGAAGCGAATGTTGAGCAGATGCACAACTAAAAACAGGATAAAATAAATGCCCGTAAACGCCATCGTGCTTGAGCCGAGCGTTGCGCCACCGGAACTTTTTTTGCTCACATAGCCTTCGGGGCGAGCAGCACGGTTCTGCACCGCCAACACAATGCCCATGACGATATGCACAATAAAAAGTGCTGCAAGACTAAGTTCTATCAAACGAAACGCGGGAAGATTATGCAAAAAGTCGCCGTAGGCATTAAATTTTTCTGCACCTTGGAAGACGAGAAAATTTCCGGTCATATGGGCGAACGCGAAGCCGCAAAGCAGCAAGCCAAGTACGCCCATGACTTGTTTTTTGCCGATTGAGTATTTGAAATATTTGTCCACGACACTCACAAGAGCCTCCATGAAGTTTAGTGGTATGAAGAGAAGAAGATGATTTGGTTGCAATAATTTTCAATCGCCCAAAATACACTTTTCAAGCGGACTTCACAAGATTAGCAGCGAAAAAATTCTGCTCATGTATTTTGGCGTAGAGAATCAAAAATTTGCCCATACCATGTAACTCAATCACGTCTTCTGCTTCTTCTTCTTTGCTGCCGGAAAAAGCACATTATTCAGAATCAAACGATACCCCGCCGAGTTGCGGTGCAGCGCAAGGTCTGTGGCGGGGTCACCGACGGCGTGGCGGTAATCTTCGGGGTCGTGTCCGCCGTACCACGTGAACGTCCCACGCCCGAAATTGCCGTGAATGTATTTCACTTCGTCCGTGCCTTCTTTTTCACCAAGCATCAGTACCGATTTTTTGATAAATTCTTTGTGGAAGGCGGTTGTTTGCCCCAGAAAGCCGCGCACGACGTTCACGTGGCACTGCGTAAGCATGGTTGGTACGGGGTCGTACTTTG
>JANYDO010000118.1 GCA_025363605.1 Candidatus Kapaibacterium sp. | reverse complement strand
CGTCCTTGAACGGTACTTCGCCGTGAAACTTCAGGTTGAACATAATCATCCGTGCCACCCAGAAGAAAATGATGTATTCGACACGTGGTTTTCACAAGTATTATCCGCGACGCAAAGGGGCGCAAGCTCTCGAAGTCGCTTGGGAACTCGCCTGACCCATTGCCGCTTATTGCGAAGTATGGCGCGGACGCAATGCGTTTCACGATGATAAACGCTGCGCCGATTGGACAGGATGTGCGCCTCCAAATCAACGATAAAACGGGTGATATTGAATCGTTGGAATTAGGGCGGAACTTTGCCAACAAAGTCTGGAATGCCGCACGATTCCTGATGATGAAGCGCGAAGAAGCATTTGCCGATCTTGACCCGATGCAACGAGCACTTTCCACTAACATCCTCAAGGACGAGGCACAGAGCCTTTCGGATAAATGGATTTTGGCGCGATTCCACGCCACCATCCGCGAAACGCAGCAGCAGCTTGAGGCGTACAAATTGCACGATTACGCCCGCACGATGTACCAATTCATCTGGAATGATTTTTGCGATTGGTACGTGGAAGTGGTCAAAATCCGCATGAATGCTTCATCGGACAAAAATTACAACCGTGCGCTGATTAACTTTGCCGTCAATCTTTTCGACGGCGTTCTTCGGCTTCTGCACCCGATTATGCCCTTTGCGACCGAAGAAATCTGGCAAGCGCTCACGAAGCGCGACGACGGCGCGAGTATATGTGTTGCGCCCGTTCCGTCCGCGCCCGATGTGCCGGATGCGGCTTCACTGGAGCGTTTTGGCAAAGTGCAGTATATCGTTGAGCAAATTCGCGCTCTCAGGGGCTTGATGAACATTCAGCCCGCCGAGAAACTGCCCGTTACCATTTCTTGTATGAGCGAGGAAATACGCACTCTTGCGGACGACCAAGCGGCAATCATCAAAGCAATGACACGCGCTTCGGATCTTGTGGTGGGCGTTTCTGCAGCGAAGCCGGAGGGAAGTGTGTCGGCTGTTGCGCAAGGCGTGGAGATATTTTTGACCGTGAAAGGCGTGGTAGATTTTGCCGAAGAGCGCAAGCGTCTCGAAAAAGAACTGACGCGCTTGGAAGGCTTTGCAAAGTCCATCGAAACGAAACTTGCGAATGAAAAATTCGTCGCTAACGCTGCACCGGAAATTGTTGAATACGAGCGCGAAAAGCTCGCAAGCGCGAAGGATTCGATGATGAAAATTCGGGCGAATATTCAGGAATTGGCATAATATTTTTTTGTGACTTTTCCTTGTTCCGCGACTCTTCCCCTCTCTATCACCTATTTTTTTGAATGACCGTAATGCAATCAATATCAGTTTTTTTAAGCAGAACCTGCTTTTTGAGCGGGTTCTGCTTCTTGTTTATCGGTTGGTGTTGTGCTGTTACTCTTGGAGCGCAAACTCCGAAGTCCACCAAAAGCAAAAATCTTCCCAAGCCCCTCGTCGAAATTATCACCTTCGACCGTCTCCAAACGCTCATGCAGCCAAACCCCGATACGGTGCGTATTATCAATTTCTGGGCGACGACCTGCCGCCCGTGCATTGAGGAAATGCCGTCGTTTGACCGCTTTCACCGCGAATATTCTATTCCCAAAGACGGCGTAAAGCCTGTGCAAGTTCTCTTCGTGAGCCTTGATTTCAAGCGGGATGTGGAAACGAAAGTTATTCCCTTTGTGAAAAAGCGTGGTGTTCAGGCTACAGTCGTTTTTCTGGGACCGCCCAAAAGCGCGGAGATTGATGGCGTAGATGCTTCATGGTCTGGTTCTATTCCAGCGACGCTCATTGTGGGAACAAAGGCAGGTCAGAGGTCGTTTTACGAAAAAAAAATGGAGTACGACGAACTGAAAGATTTTGTTAAGACATATTTATTTCCGTAGTTTAGTAGTCTTTTTTGTCAAATTATTTGTACAATAATGAAAAATATCCTCTTTGCGGCGCTTTTCTGCGTTGCTTCAACCCTTTCTGCCGCTGACGGCTACAAAGTCGGCGACACCGCCCGCGACTTTAGCTTGAAAAATGTGGACGGGAAAATGATTTCCCTCACAAATTACGCCGATGCTAAAGGCGTTATTGTCGTCTTTACGTGCAATCACTGCCCTTACGCGAAAGCGTATGAAAGTCGTATTATTGGACTGCACAAAACGTTTGCTGCCAAAGGCTACCCGGTCGTGGCTGTCAATCCGAACGATCCTGCCGCTTATCCTGAAGACTCCTTTGAAAATATGGCAAAGCGAGCGAAAGAAAAGTCCTATCCTTTTGCCTACGTTTTCGACGACACGCAAGAAATTGCTAAAAGCTATGGTGCTACACGCACACCGCACGTCTTTTTGTTGAAGAAGAATGCCGACAAATACGAAGTTGCCTATATCGGTGCCATTGACGACAATAGCGAAAGTGCCGACGCAGTGAAAGAAAAATATGTCGAACAGGCAATCGCTGCTCTTACTGCTGGCAAAGCTCCATCGGTAACTAGTACCAAAGCGGTTGGCTGCGGTATTAAATGGAAAAAATAATATCGGGACTATGACTTTTGGTCATGGTATATTCTTACTTTCAGTGACTATTATTGACAGTAGGAAATGAGTATATTTGCTGTGTGGAAAATTCTCCACCTTTTCAATTGATGCAGAAACTTTAACCACTTTTTATTCTTAAAGGTACATTTATGTTGAAACGTTTTTCTACGCTGTTTGCGTTGCTTTTTGCCCTTTC
>JANYDO010000061.1 GCA_025363605.1 Candidatus Kapaibacterium sp. | reverse complement strand
GGGCTTGCATAGCAATCGGACCCGTCGGCGTGGCAAGGAGCGGAACGCTGTCGGGCTTGAGCGAACACGGTGCAGCCACATTCGTATAGCTCAGACGCAGGAAATCGCGCAGAGGAATATCTGCCGGTTGCGCATCGGTGGGCAAGACTTCGACAATGATGGAATCTACCGCCCCCGGCGCAAGTTGAAATGCACTCTGCGTAGGACGCACGAGACGATACGGAGCACCAAGACTACCGATATTGACCGTCAGCGGTGAATTGCCGGAATTGGTAATACGTACACTTCCGGTCACAGCGTTAAAAAAGCGTACCGCACCGAAACTTAGCGTATCGAGCGGCAACGGCACAAGACTAACGCGGGCAACATTACTCTGCACTGTAATTGTAATCGGGATACGCCGCTCCCTTGCTTCAGGGCGCGGGTCGTTGGTTGTCAGAATGAGCGTATCGCGGTAGGGTGTTGATAATTGTGTTGTTGCCGGAGCAATAAACTGGACGCGAATTGAATCTTCGCTATTGGGCTTCAGCGACAGCAGCGTACGCGAGAGTATAAAGAAAGAAGCTGTGCTTGCCATACGAATCTGTGCCGTCAGAATATCATTTCCCCCACTTGCTACTTTGAACGTCGCAGAAGCTCGTGCCGAATCAGGATAGCACACGGGAGCAATTGCGCCAAAGCTCAATGATTTACTGGTATTCACCGTATCTAGCTGCGGGCGCGTTCCCACGCCGCTCAGAACAAATCGGTACGAAATGGTGTCGCGGCTGCAACTCCCCAAGCCACTCACTCTGACAATCGCGGTCTGCGTCGTTGCCACGCCCGCCACGTCGGGCTGGAAGCGTATGCGTAATTGTAGGCTGTCCGAAATCACCGTGCGTATCGGAAAACGGAATGGTGTAGAGTTAAGAGGCTGCTTGGCAGCGCTGACATCAAAGTTTACCGCATCGCGGCTCGCGTTTGGAATGGTAATAAGCGTATCACGACTGCCACCGACGGCGACGTTTCCGAAATCAATACGAGCATCGCCATTCACGTTTGGAATGCTAGGCTGAATAATAAATTGAATGGTCTTGATGGGTGCTTGCAGCGTGATAGTAAGAGGACTTTGGCGATAAATAAGAGTTCCGCCTACGCCAATATCCGGAATGATGTCGTTATGATAAATTTGAACCGTAGAGCGGGCGAAAAGACTATCGGCTGGTAATTCGGAGGTAGCAGTAAAGAGTATCGGAATACGCACCGAATCGTTTGGAAAACGATATATCCCTTCAGGCGGAACTAATGTATCAAGCGTAAAATATTTACTTCGAGTGCGAATGCTGTCTATACGCAACACACCAGCGCGATCGTTCTTTATCGTGATATACTCTCTACTCGTTTTTGTTTCCAAGCCGCAACGCACTACCTGTGGAAAAAGGAGCGTTCCGGTTGTACTAGGAGTAGTTACAATGCGAGGAAGTGGCTCAATGGTAAAAATAGAGGTTCCTGATTGCGACATCACCCAATCTGGAATTACTTCTTTATCAATTGGCTCAGGGAAAAACGACTTCTGCACCGAAACAATAAACAGTAGCGAGTCCTGTTCTACATCCGGTTGAGGTGTGCGCGGCGTAAATAATACTGAGTCATTTATGGAAGAATTTTGCCCCGGAGCTTCGCTATTACCTAGATTTGTAAAATTGGTATTCTCCCAACGCCCTCTCAAGCTACGCCGAAAAAAGTAAATCTCACCTGATGCACCACCATACCCAGAAACACCTACCTTCTTGGTATAAGGACTTGCTACTGTTTGAGATTGTGTGCGTAATGTAATGCCAGTGTAGGTACGATAAAGGCTATCTACTGCTTTGTAAGAAGTATCACGACCACCCTTTGGCGTAATAAACCCTGTCAATGTATTTGGTGTGTCGTACCGTACGCGACCAGCTCCTAAGTACTGACTTTTTGAAGTATTTCCACCCAAAACATTGAGAAAAATTTTATCTACTTTTTCTCGTGAATGAATTGAAATACTCCCACCAGAACCCGCTCCACCACTAGGACCGCCGCCACTACCAGAAAGCCCTGCGGCACCACGCGCCTCAATAGTTAGATTTGTCAATAGATTATTGGCAGCAATACGAATTGCGCCGCCGCCGCCGCCGCCATCGCCGCCGCACGCGAAATAGGTTTTAGGATTTCCCGTTGCACCAGCCGAACCACCTGCAATGGGTACGACTGCTTCATTCCCATGTCGCTGTCCACCCGCAAACCCGCCTGTGGCAGCAGAAAAACCTGTTGTACCATAACCACCACCGTCTCCTGCAATACCATCATCTCGACCAATACCACCCCCGGCAGTTTCGGCTGGGGTTAGATCAGGTTTGATAAAATTCCACGCTCGCCCAGAAATACCAAAAGGATGTCCAGTACCACCACCTGCGGCCTCCGGACCCTCATTCATCAGACTCCGCGATGTTCCACCTTGTATACCATTCAAACCGCTACCACCAATTGATGGAAATACACTTGGATTCAATCCAATGCTAGAGACTACTTTGGTACCGCTTCCGCTTCCGCCATTGTACCAAAAGTTTTGGAAGAGTCCGCTCCCATTACTACCACCACTTGAACCACCGGTAAATCCATTACCGCCGTTCATGGTGATCGGACTTCCACTAGAGCTATTACACACCTGACCGCCGCCGCCGCCGCCGCCAGCTCCGCCATCTTTGCCGCTGGCATTAGCAGACAGGATTGCAGCGCCTCCATCTATTTTCCCAGTACTGAGCATTACAAAGGGTAAATACCCCTGATTGCCGTCAGTACGGGGGTCGCAATCCATTGTCGAAACCGTGTAGCGGATGGTTTTGCCGCCTGTGCCGTTTCCTTCTAAAGAAATATCTCCTACGATAAGCGCACCACGACGTGAGCGAACCGATTTGGTCGTAGTGCCATCCGAAAATTCCCCAATAATACGAAGGTTGGGATCATTTTGATCTCGACGGGTAATTTCGCTGATATTGGGAAAGGGTTTCACAATATAGAGCGTATCACTGTTGGAAACAGAGTCCGCACGACCGCTGACCACGACGCGAATAGGAATGCGGAACTCAGGACTAAGATTATCCCAATAGGAAGAATTCGGTTTCACGGTGGGCAAGACGAACACTTGCGTTGAAATAAGCCGACCATTCCACGAGACCACGACGGGACCAATTATCACTTTTGTAGAATCCGCAGGACGCTCCAACTCTACACGCACAGCATCGCCCGGATTATTAGGGTACAAGCCATCACGCCCAAAACTGGCGGTGTCCAAGGGAGAAGCAAGAATCTCAATGTAAGCGTTCATATTCGGGGCGCACACATCGGGAAGAATATACTGTATGGTAGGAGGGCGGGACTGCTGCGCAGAAAGGAAAGAAGGAAACGCCACACTAAGAGCCACAATCGCCCCAAGCAGCGCAATGGCTGCTTTGTGGAGACTTTTATTGGAGAGAGACAAGCAATTATTCACGTTATTTTTCCAAAATGACTATTTCCGTTCGGCGGTTAAGTCGCCGCCCGACATCATTATCGTTACTCGCAATAGGACGCGATTTACCGAAACCAAGCGTATGAATGCGATGCGCAGCCACACGCCTCTGAATGAGATATGCTTTGACAGCTTCAGCGCGCTGAAGCGAGAGCTTGAGGTTATACTCAGCGCTGCCCACGCCGTCGGTATGACCTTCCACACGAATCACCACTGTTTTGCGGTTCATCATAAACTCAGCAATACGCTCCAATTGCGGCTGAAACGTCACCACAGGAACCGACTGATTTGTAGCAAAGAGCAAGTCTTCGATGATGAGCTTGCGACCGATTTGGAGAATCGGGATTGTACGCCGCACCAATTCTAAATTGCGTTCATTGACGATAGCGACATTGATAGAATCCGGAATAGCAGGCTCTTCGGAGCGATAGGTGATAGCATACATATTGGCTAACGTGTTCGCATAGGTGTCCAAGATAGTAGCAAAGGGCTTTGTAATATCAAAGGTCGCGGCGCGAGTGGCATCAGCCATTTTACCATATTGCTTAAACACCGTCTTTGTGATTGGGACAATCTTCATTTCCTTCGCTTTTGCCGAATCAATAATATTCTGAGCGGTCAGATTCGTCACGCCATCACCTTCTTCACCTTTTTGGTGGTAAGGCGCATCGGTAATAAGCAGAGCCATACGGCTGGCTGCGGGACGAAACTTGAGGTGCATAGCGGCATTGAGTGCATCAAGAGCATTTTCTTTTTCGTCTTTACCGCCTTTTGCTTGAGTGCCGGAGAGCCACCAAAGAAATTCCTGCACATCGCTTGTAGGCTGACGGATAACCTCCACAGAATCGGAAAAGGTCACTAACCCTAAGCGAAAATCAATACCTTTTGCAAGAAGATTTTTCGTGAATTTGTCCACATTAGAGCGGACAGCATTGATGTAATCGCCCATTGTGGCGGTAACATCCAGCACAAAAACAAAATCAATCGGAATACGCTTATCGGAGGAAATTTTTTTTACCGAAACGACTTCACGACGTTTGCCATTTTCCAAAACCGAAAGTTTCTGTTGCTCCAGCGACGCAAAAGCAGCACTATCGGCAGTAGTCGCCTCCACAATAAGCCCGACTTCAGGGAAGCGCGTAATGTCAACATTTTGGATAAAGAGTTTGAGACGGTCGTCCGCAGACTGAATACTGGCACCCTGCTGTACACCTTGCAAAATCCCTATGCGCTTAATGGAATCGGCAGTTTCAATCTCACGACGAAATAAATTCGGCGGCAAACCGGGATTGGCTGTTGTCGTCCGCACAGGAGCGTTTTTTGCAGCAGGGAGCGTACCAGAGGTAACAGATTGAGCTGTTTTATCCTTGACTGAAGTTGTGCTACTTCCACTTGGCTTCACACCGGAGGGCTTATTGGTGGTAAGCTGACCAGAAGTTGGCTTCACCACTAATGAAGAGGCTTTGACAGTACCCGTCGTAGTACTAGACTTTTTTTGACTTGAGGGAACTGATGCGACAGATTTCTTCGTTTGTATCGCCATAGCAGTATGGGCAACAAACAGAAACAATACAGATAGCCCACTGCAAGCAAGGAAACAGTAGGTTTGAAAAAAACGAGATATTGGTTTGATGCTTTTCATCGAAATGTTCATCACATTCTCCGTCAAAAATACAAAAGCCCTACGCAGGCAATATTTCTCTGCTAGGGCTTATGCAAAAATACAGTTCTCTTATCAGAAAAACAACTTTGTGATTGAGTACATCCCAACACGCTGCTGTCCTCGGTAAAAATTAGCGTGGAATCAAGATACGGAATACGGGCGAAATCATGAAGCGACCTTGCTGCTCATATGGACGAAGATCTCTTAATATATGGGCATATTTAGCTTCAATGTATAGCCAGTTACCAAATAAAGGCAGGTAAGCTATTCCCATCAAGGTTTGGTTTGAGTATTGTAAGGTAAATCCAAATGGGTATGTGGTTTCATTGCGATACTCAAACTTGAGAAAAAGCCAATCCAAAACACTTTGTGGCGTGTAGTTAAGTAATCCACGACCACCTCTATTTGCAGCAGTAACATTTTTTGAAGTTGCAAAATAGGTAGGCCCGTATTGCCCGCCGGTCTGCACCAGAGCAGTCTCTACAACTTCCGCATAATTTATCCCCGCATCTACACGAAAGATATTATCCGGCGGATTCTCGGCACCTTCTACTTCTAACCACCATGTATAGAAAAGGCTGGCTTGAGCAACGGTACGAAGCAATGGAGTAATAGTCTGTACGTCGACCCCACTTGAGTTCCGATTGGTAACGAACTGCGGGTTGTCACCAAAACGAGGATGACTTGCTAATAGCTGTAGACGCTCACTACGACCGACTCCATTAGTTTCATCAAAATCAACGCGCGAAAATGTAAGAGGTTCAGCAAGTTGAACTCCTTCATTGACACCTTGAATAGGCTGCTCAAGATTAATTCGCGCTCCGAAAACACTTGTTTTATTATCTTCTCCAAGAGGAAGTATGCCTTCAAAACTTACGGCAATTTTAGGATCGGGTCCCATATTCAATCTACGCTTTCCCAAGAAATCTGTCAAGCGTGGATTTTGATTACCAACATCGTCATTCAAACGATAGACAATACCGCCACTTAATTTCAGAAGGTTCGGAATAGCGCGTCGAGTATTGTTATCGCTATTATCAATCAATGCTCGTGTGGCAGTTATTTTTGCTTCACCAGCATACCAGAAATGATAACCTGCGTTATCATTACCAATGTTGTTCTGAATCCACCAGTTGGTAGCTCCCACACGGAGCATTTGGTCAAATACTGACAAAGAGTAGTATTGTCGTCCACCGGTAGGCATACGAAAGTTATTTTCACCGACACCAACTTTTTTCTCAATATCTGATGTTACCTTGCCGCCAACATTGGAGATAGCCACAAAATCATGGCAATACTTTTCTTCTCCGTCAGGTCCGACAGGTTCTGCTATAAGGTCATTTACACCTTGGAGCATATTGTCTGCCAGTTCTTTTTTCACAGCAACAGCACTACCACATTTAATCTGGTAAATATCATATTTACCATTTTTTTTCGGCTCACCCCACACTGATATTTTTGCCAAATCCGGTCCGGGATCCTTACCCACAGTCTTAAAATACTGCTGAATAATCTTTTGAACCTGCGCTTCGCACACTGTCCAACGACTCAGGAACGGTATTGCTCTATCATCAATAGTTTTGAAGGCATTTGGAATGCCGCTCGGATTAGCAGCAGCAGAGGTATCTAGCTGTGCCAAGAGAGGTAACGTACTCGATACAACAAGCACAAAGGCGCTGATGAGAACCAGTGAATATCGTTTCATAGTGCTTACGCTGAAAATCGTAAAAATAAATATATTCTGACAGTTAAGGAAAAAGAAGGAAGAATCATTAGTCAACTTCTTTTTCCAACGACGATAAATTTCGATTGCTAAAGAAAACGTGCCTTGGTATAACAAGGATAATGTCTGTATGTTCATCAAGCACATTATTATATACGTTTATCATTTTTTGTGCCATTTTTTTTGTGACACTCTTTCGGCTGACCTTTGCAGCGACTGGCTTGCTTAGCATCATCACTATAAAAGTATCTACCAGCGAAAAATAAATCGCAGAGAGGGAAGAGCCACGAGAGAAGATTCCCATGCGTACGGTCCACGAATAATCGGAACAAATATTCGTCCATCCAAACGGATAGCGGTAAGGAAACCTGTATCGCTAATTGGAACCTGAAGCCACGCCATACCAGAACCGGCACCATCAAAATATTGAACATACGCACCAAATGGCACAGAAAGACCATACGACATATATTCAATGCGGAAGAACGGACCAAATTTCAATGTTGAGGTTCTGTCAGTACTTGTATTGAAATCGGTTCCCAGTTTACGTGGCACCCATTCTTCCATCTGATAGCCGGCAGCACCGATTTTGAAACGAATATTATATCCAAGATTATCTTTATCGGGGTCTTGGATACCAATAGAGAACGTATAATTCAAAAGTCCATGCCAGCGCATGAGAAAACTTTTTCTCAGACGAAGTGAATCAGGAATACTCGAAGCTTCATCAGGATTCACATACGGACCTTTATCATTATAGCGAATATTATTACCCAACATTACCGAACCGGAAGCGGTAAAGACACCGCTGCGATCAATCAATTTGAAGGGGAAGTCAAATGTTCCATTTAACCCAACGCTATTATTGATGGTAGTAAATCGGCTTGGCAAAGTCAAAATCGGAAGGATACTGGGCGCCCAAAGAGAAGTCGGCAAGATAACGCCAAGCTTATTCGCATCCCAAAGTGCATTGACAGCAACTCGCTCACTCCAAAGCGATGGATAGCCAATGTCGTCATTACCAAAGCGCATTTCTACACCATACTGAGGAAGATTTGTGGGTTCGCCCTGCACACTTGCCTGATCTTGATAATGCCGCCAGCTGACAATATCAGCTGCGCCAATAACTATTTCATCACTAAATTGCTTGTCGTTATCCACTGCTTTGTGAGGCTCGCCTTCGGTAATCATAAGGTATTCATTAACCTTATCTTCACCGATCATTTTGGTAACAACCTCTTTGTTAATTTTCATCTGTACGCTTTGCGTAGGACGGATACTCGAAGTTTTTTCAGCAGGGTTTTGCTTAATATTATTTTTGAGATAATCATACATATTCTCAGTACCGGTTCCCTCAATAGAGCCTTTTACAGCTACCATTGCTCCGGTAGAATCATCTTTTTCAAACTCTTTAGTCTTAAACTGACGCAAATCATTTGCTTCCAAAACAGCGCTTTGAATAGGACCATTAAGAGCGTTTTTTAGATAATCGGGATCGGATGCTTGCGTTGGTGTTGGAGCTTGGATACCCATGATACCAAGAATCACTGGTTCGCTGCCTTCGGAATATCGCTCACAAAGGACATACACTTTTCCGATGCGAACAAGCCCTGCAAGAGCCGAATAATAATTTTTTACAGTTTCGCAGTCAGTTGGACTCCCGCCTTCGTCTATCATCGCCTGAGGAACAGGCTGCTTCTTTGAGACTCTCTTTTTAATATCATCGGTATTGGTACATTCCTGCTCCGCTGTTTCAAGAGCTGCCGTACGAGGATAACCGGGCGTTATCACTTCGCTAAAGCGTTTAACCGCAGCAGCATCAGCTTCATAGAGAGAGATATTGGAATACTTATAGTAGTCCATCTTTCTCAAAAATGCCTTGGTCAGTTCTTGCGCTTGCAATGTACTACCACAAAAGAAGAGTATAACCGTGCAAAGAGTAATGCACGAAGTGAACATTATACTATGACGATTTGACACTAAAGTGCGCATGGGGAATCCTGCCGGAAAAAGTTCAGAGTTAAAAATTATGGCAAAATATTCAAGCCTTGAAGCTATCTTAACTCAATTCTCAAAGCAAAAGCAGGCTTTTGAGTATCAATATGATAGCTCTTTTTTTATTATTGGTATGGAATATTGACCGAGATGACACATACGCTCGAAACTGCAGCGGATGTACCTGCTTTTCGATTCACAATTTTCGCGCCAACTTTTATAGCAATCGTACCACGTAATATACGGCTCTCTGATGGAGGCTTTGGCGGAAGATCTTTGACTTGAATCGTCAGAGGAAATGCCCCCGAACTCGCATCAAATGAACCGGAAATCACGCCGAAATTCGTTGCAGAAGCAGTCCATGTAGAAGTAGCGTCCGGTTCATCACCGTTGTAAATTCGTAGCACTGTTTCTGGGCTGTTGTAATCAATTTCAGCGTCGCCCGTTGGCTCAACATCTCCCAGTGTCGCTTTCACGCTCTTACTTGCATTGGGATCTTTATTGTCTGCGTCCAAAGGAACTTCAAAATCAACACTAATCCCTTTAACAGCTACTTGGAAGTTATTGGGCTGTACTGGCTTTTTACCTGATGGTTTTTTACCTTTTGATTCTACAGTACCACCAGACTTTAATTCCGCAATAGCACTTGTGCAGGCAATATCAGGCGGTGTTTGCTCGGGAGTCGTCTCTTTGGTAAAGAGTGGTACACGCTCACCGGTCGGTGGATAAATCCAAACAATGTCAGTTTTCACCTTCTTTGCTGCTGCCGGAATATTTGGTCCTACCCAAGACTCACCGTATGGATTATCTTGATTCTTCTTTTCATTCCCAAGCTGATAATCAATCTTGAACTGTTGAAGAGGTAATTCTGCATCAGCAAGCATCTTGCTACGTAAAGACAAGCGCTTTCCATAATACAACTTGAGCCCAGCCAACTGCTTCATACTTTTAGGATCAAGACTACTTTGTAGCACTTTCAAATCTGTTGAGGCAGTATCGGTTTTACCGCCACCTGAATAATTCAGTTTAATATTGTACAAGCCAGCTGGTATTGGGCTTTCAAAGACCATGCGATAGCGACGTTTTTTGTTATTCGCCTGTGGATCAACCGGTCCGGTGTTAGCTTCATCTAATTCTATTTTATATTTACCAGCAAGCGAAGGCGTACCTTTAATATCAACGCTAGGGTTTCCCGGCTTAAAATATGATCCGGGCGTGAGAGCAAACGTAATAATAGTCTTTTGTAATTTATCGAAGGTAATAATTTTGGTCTCAAGCTCACTAATACCTGGAGCAGGCTGCTGTTGCTCGGGCTTACGCACCTGAACGTCAATATCCATCGTGCCACTATTTTGATCCAAGAACGATGAAAATCCCGGTGTCAGAAGCTTGACAATATAGTCATAGAGGGTAATTCGACTCAGGACTTCCTCATTGTCTTTATTATTCTCACGACCAAGTTTGATAGCAGCATTAAATTCACTAACCGCTTTATATCTGGTGTTAAAATCACCCTCGCCGTCAAACCACCTATCGCGTAATTCGACTTTACCATCAAGTTCTTTCTGTAATTCTTGCATCACAGAACGCAACGCTTTCACTTTTAACTTCACCACACCGACATTCACTTGGTCTTCATCGGAGATGTCTTTAAGTCCACCTTCAAAATCTACGCCAAGAATCTTATTTGTACTGGAGAAGAAACGAAGTTTATACCAACCATCTTTACGCTCGTCACCCGGATCGAAATTCACCGTAAAGGTTCGTGCAACGATCTTACCATTATTAACAAGATCTTTTTCAGACTTGACACTATCATAGAAAAACACCGTGTCTTTCATTTGGCTAGATCTATCTACTAATGCGTTATTAACGGCAAGTCCATAGAGTGGTTTGCGCCAACCACCGTCGGATTTATTGTATTCATGTGTTGCCGGCACATCAAGTTTAAGCTGACGATTATCCAACAACGTCCAATTGAAGCTATGCCCCAACTGCTGATCAATATAGGTAGCGACATCACCAGTCTTAAATTCCCTCAAACGCTTACTATTGTAAGCACTATCGGGCAAGCGCGGTGCATTTTCTTGTGTTTCACCCTTTGGTGTTTCTGTAAAGAAAAGCTGATAAGTCAGCTCCTGCACATTAGCAAGTTTTGTAAATGTGTAATCCTTTATACCTTCACTAGCTTCTTCTTCGTTGTGCTTGGCATCACTAATATCCGTCACACCGACTTTAACGCTATACGTCTTTTGACGCTTAATACGCTGGTCTTTTGGTAACGATTCTATGGTTGCCTTATCTTGAATAATAATAAGGTCATTCGGTGCAACGTTCATATTGAAGTTACCCGAGCCACTTTGCAATTGTGAAAGGATATTCTGCACAATTTTCATAGACTCTTTTGTCTTTTTATGCAGACCTTCTTCAGCCTCATCGCGTTCTACGATGATGATGAGAAGTTCCAAGATAACGGCAAGGTATAATACAAAATATACTTTACCAGCACTGCCTTTCGACATAAACTTCGACCAATAGGGATTGGGAAAATCGTAAGTTGGGGAAAGAGGCATAAAGACTTGCTTTCTTGCCACACTTCCAATATGCAAAAATCATAATACAAAACAAAAAATTTGTCATTTCCCGAAGAAAGAGCAAATTTTCTTTCGCCGCGAATATACTCTCGCTTTTAATTCATCATAAAGGAGAAAAGCAAACCGTTTGGACAGACCGTTCCGCCTAGTGCTATAAGCACAAAACCCTTCTACATATTTAATAGCCATGCGAAAATAAGTGGTGCGACAATCGTTGCATCCGACTCGACGATAAATTTTGGTGTAGTAATATCTAGCTTGCCCCATGTAATTTTCTCGTTGGGGACAGCACCGGAATAGGAGCCATAGCTTGTCGTCGAATCAGAAATTTGGCAGAAGTAGCTCCAGAAAGGAATGTCCGTCATCTCCATGTCTTGATAAAGCATCGGTACGACGCAAATCGGGAAATCGCCGGCAATACCGCCACCCACTTGGAAAAAGCCTACACCTTTGCCTTGGGAATTATCAATATACCATTTCGATAGCCACATCATATATTCGATACCCGACTTCATGACCGACGGTTGCAATTCACCTTTAATACAATACGAGGCAAAGATATTACCCATCGTTGAATCTTCCCAGCCCGGCACAATAATAGGTAGGTTTTTCTCCGCTGCCGCAATCATCCATGAATTTTTTGGGTCAATTTCATAGTATTGCTGCATATCACCCGAAAGCAGCATCTTATACATATATTCATGCGGAAAATACCGTTCGCCTGAATCCTGAGCAGTTTTCCATTGTTGAAAAATATGTTTTTGAATACGCCGGAACGCCTCTTCTTCAGGAATACAGGTGTCGGTAACACGATTGAATCCCCCCTCCAATAACGCCCATTCGTCCTGCGGCGAGAGGTCACGGTAGTGCGGCACACGCTTGTAGTGCGAATGTGCCACGAGATTCATAATATCTTCTTCCAAATTCGCACCCGTGCATGAAATAATCTGCACCTTGTCTTGCCGAATCATTTCTGCTAATGTTTTACCAAGCTCTGCCGTGCTCATCGCACCTGCAAGCGTAATCATCATCTTGCCACCTTCGGCAAGGTGCGTTTCGTACCCTTTAGCAGCATCTACAAGAGCGGCGGCATTAAAATGGAGAAAATGTTCCTCAATAAAGCGCGAAATGGTATTGCGTTGCATAGCCTTACGTCGTCAAAAAGTAAAAAAATATAAACAAGAATTTTTGAGAGCAGGGCAAAAATAGGAAAATTTTTCGCAAGCACCCGCATAAAATCATGCAATGTGCCAGAAAAAGTCATCAGATAGTCGCGGAGCACCCCCTATTGCGGAGAAATTTGCACGACAACGGGGCAATGATCCGAAACTCTTTGCACTTCCTTGTCGGGCAGCATTGCTCGAAAATTAACAGTACGCAGCGTCCCCGGCAAAACATGACGTAAGAGAGAATCACTCACAACAATATGGTCAATGGCAGGCAAGGCACTGTATGAACAACTCATAAGGTCGCTTGTGAGAAAGGTAAGACGCAAAGCGCTCTTTAATGTGTCTAATGCGTTCTGCTTCTTGCGCGGAGAATCATTCCAATCGCCCAGAATAATGACGTTTTGCTCCTTCGTCTTTTCCAATACTGAATCCGCCCATGCACGTATTTGTGCTACTTGCAAGCGCCGGAGAGTACGGGAGCGCTCTTCGAGTGCAGGTGTGGAATCGGCACGGGACGTTGATTTCAAATGCACCGCCAGCATTAGCCAATGAATAGCACCTACTCTACACCGTACCAACAAGCCCGCACGAGTACGCCCTTCTTCCACTGCAATTGCCACAAGCTCTTGAACACTATCTATCTCTACGGGCGGGCGATAAAGAAAACCTACGTGCTGCTTTCCACCAGTCGAACCAAGCACAAAGCGATATTCCGGCAAAAGCCGTAACAACCGCTTCAGTGCTTCGGTATTTTCAATTTCTTGCACAGCTAAAACATGCGTATCCGTATCGCGGAGAACCTCCGCCAAAAGCGCATCGTCAGCATTTGTGCGTGGTTTATGGTCATCTGAGGAATTATCACCGAACCACTCCATATTAAACGTGCCGAGTGTAACTCGCACCGGGGGTTGCTTAATAGTAGTGGTACAGCCGTATGATACAACATTGAGCAATACGATTCCGATTACAATATGGCGCATACTTGGTCTCTATTGTTTCCGAAAATATCGCACAGTGTACAAATATGGCTGTGGCGCGGCATCTTCCTTGAAGCCTGTAATCGGCAGCTTGAGCATTTGCGATTTGAACCAGACATCAAAAGCAGTCTGACGCTGCAAAGGCTGTTCTGCTTGAAGTGTGTACCCCGAGTGCTGAAGCACTTCAGCAAGGTGATCGGAATTGATATGATAACGATTACGCTGCACAATCACAAACTCCGGCGTTTGCGCCGCCGCCACAAATCGCAAACAAGAATCAAGGGTATATTCCTTTGTTAAATCCGTTTCCACCCAAAAAAGCGCGTTTGATGTTGGCAAATAACGGTCAACAGCAGTGGAGGAGCCGGCCGTAGCCGAGCCAACACTTTCCATACCATACCGATAGCCGAAAGGATGCGCAACCGTCAGACGAGAAGCATCCTGCACGTGCGACCGCATGAAATCACGTACCTCACGAATGGGCGGCGTATGCTGTGTAGCAACAACGTTCAAATTCCACGATGCAATAGCGTAGCAATTACAAAGGAGTATAATTGATACAGCCACTATCCGAAGCCGCCGATTCCCAATTTTCACAATACCCATTCCTGCAATAATCCAAAAAAGCGGTGCAACAAAACCCACACGCTGAATGGACGGAATAAGATAGAACTGTAAGGGCGGGTACATTCTAACAACAACAAGCGACATAAATACCAGTGGGAATGCCACAAAGAACAGCCCAAAACGATTTCGTGCAATCCACTTGGTGCGAAACGCTATCACGCTCAGAATCCCAATCATTAAGAACATCGGCAATACCACCCACAGCGTCCACGGCGCAACGACAAAACCATTCATTAAGCCAAAAACTGTTGCTCCGAAAAACAAGACCGCAGCCAATGGCTTCTTGATATTCGTGGCGGCAAGCGGGCTTGCACCTAAGTCCATCTGAGAATACGTGGTTAAAATCGTGATAACTATCGGCAGAATCAGCACAATAATCATCGCTTGTGATGCCACCCAAATTCCTATTTGTGCTTGAGAACGCCGCCTCAGCGTCGAAAGATAATGCAGCCCCGCGCAAAGGGCAAACACAGCTGCCGAAAGGTAGTGGAAATAAAACGTCGCACCCGTCAGAACGGCATACAAGATAAGATTACGCCACGATGATTGACCATCTTCTTGCGCCTTGTACCACAGTGAGTAGTAGTAGAGCGCCGCCAAGCCAAGCAACATCACAAGGGACTGATACCGCGCAAAGTTTGCACCCATCCAGACCACAGGCGTTGTGGCGGCAAGACAAAAAATTGCGAGACGGATATTAGCGCTGAGATTTGCAGCGTAGAGATTGGTCAATTTCCAGATATACACGACGACACCAAGCGCAAAAACAAGTGCCAGCATACGCAACGATTCATCACTGAACCCAAAAGCACTACCCCATGCGTGTTGTAGAAGGCTTGTACCGGCAGGATTATTTTCGTAGGGCGAGAAATAGAGCTTGAGAATAGTATGAACAGGCTTTTCCGCTGCCCAAAACATGGAAAACTCGTCGGCTGCGACGGAGCGTTCACCAAGAGTTACAAGGGTAAAAAGAGTAAGGGCAGCAATTATGCCGACGACAAACCATTGATTACGTTGAAGTCGTGTGCGTTGGAACATGATAACAGTATCTTTCATAAAATTCGTTCTGCGTTACTTAAAATCAAGCTACAATATCGGTTCTATCCACCACAAAATTCGGTCTCTTCCGCGAGGCATCAAGCGCCCTCCAGACGTATTCGCCGATAATGCCGAGCGCCATCATCTGAAATGCTGAAACCAGCACAAAGACGACCATCAGCGACGACCACCCTTGCACGTAAGGAATCCACCCGAACATACGCGCAAGTATCACAAAGCCGCCATAGCCAAATGCTCCCAAGCCTAGTATCAACCCCAAGAACGAGATAGCGCGAATCGGGAAAAATGAGAATGCAATAAACGAATCTATCAGCAACTTCACTTTTTTCGCCAGCGTCCAGCGCGATACACCTATGTCGCGTTTGCGGCGTGTATAAGGAATGTTTACATATTCATACCCCAACCACACCAGCAAATACAGGATATGCGTATTTTTTTCGGACATTTTCACAAGCTCGTCTTTGAGCGCTTTGTCGAAGAGAACAAGGTCAAACCCGCCGTCCGGTACGTTTTTGAGTGCGAGTCGTTTGATAAGCGCATGAAACGTAGTCGCAAAAAAGCGCTGACCAAAGGATTCTTCGCGGTCAGTACGATTAGCCAGCACGAGCTTCAAACCTTGCTTCCAGTAGGCGTACATCTTGGGAATGAGTTCCGGTGGGTCTTGCAGATCGGCAGCCAGAATCACACATACATCGCCCGTTGCGTAGTGCAGTCCCGCCAAAATAGCATTGTGCGAACCTACATTGGAAGCCAGTTTTACGGCTTTTACTTTGCCCAGATATTGCTTGTGAAATGCAAGAATCGCTGCATAGGTGTTATCCTTCGAGCCGTCATCTACCAGCACATACTCAAATTCCACATCCGCATCGAACGTACGTTCATTTTCGATAAGCGTTTGCGCCGTTACGGGAATATTTTCTTCGTTGAAATAGCAAGGGATGATAATAGAGAGTTTGGGCATAATATTTTCAGATTAAGTTCAAGGTTTTGTCAATGTTTGCGGCGCTGTAAGAGCCAATAGTCGTTTGTGCGGCGAATAGTAAGAAAAGCTGAATCAAGCATGGCTGCGCTGGTCTCAGCATCAGCAATCACGTCACGCACTTCGCCAAAACGGTTCATAATGACGTAATCAATAGCGCGAATATCGCAAAAATGTTTGAGGCTGCCAGCAGTAATTGTTGGGCGGTCACCCTCAAGCGTTGCAAATGCTTGGTTGAAGGCAATAAAGTGTAAACGCCCTATTTCGTCGTACATAAGATTAAGCGGAGCAAGACACCGCGCCCCATCAGGAATGGAGCGAGTAATTTCACGGTTAAGTTCGCTCACATTTTCTTTCTGCAACGCATCGGCAGCTTGAAAATATAACCCGTAGCCAACAAACGCCACCGCACAAACACCGCACACAATCTTGGCAATACGCCCTTTTGACCAAACATCCGGCGCGGCATCGGCAATAAGTAGCGCCAGAAACGGTGCGTAGAGTGCAAAATAATCCCGCTTATCTTCCAGCATCACTCCCAAGACCACCACAAGCGCAGCACAATACATCCGAAGAAAAGACCGATGAGGCGTTTTATTGCGCCACGTCACAACCACAAGCACAAAGCACAAAACGCTTGTGAAAATAAACTGAGGCTTCCGAAAGAAACGCTCTTGTTCGTTCAAAAGATGCAGAAATGGTGTCCACCATTGAAAAGCAAATTTTGCTTGTGCTTGCGGCTGTGAGGCTTGCAGTGAGGCAATATCGCGGTGCAGCCAAACATCAAGCGGATAAGGTGAAAAGGCAAGCAGCGCTGCGACACAGAAGATAAACACCCACGCCCAGCGGCGCTCCTTTATCAACAAAAACAGCCCCGCACCCGCATACATACAACCCGCAAGGTGCGTCAGCATAGCAGCACCAGATGCCAAACCGGCAATCATAACGGCAAAAATACGTTTGCGCTCAGAACTCTTTTCTTCCATCAGCGCCGCCCAGAGCGCATAAAAGCTCAACAAACCGAAAGCTGCTGTTTCTACTTCAGGGCGGAAACATTTTACGTGATAAAAAAATGATGGGATACACAAGAGAACCGCTAAGGCCAGAATACGTTGTTCAATCGCCCAACGCCAATACCGCCCGGCAAGCCGCCAGATGAGAGAAAGTATCATCAAGCCGGCACCCAAGGAAACAAGCCGCACCGACCACAAATGCGCTCCAAAGAGACGAATCATCGCCGCACCGCTCCATGTGGCGAATTGGTGATGTAGCACGACGTATTCATCTTGCCGCAAGTAGCCTTCCCAGAAGGTAGAATGAACAAAACCGTCGCGAGCAAAATGATACGCATATTCGCCGATAAATGCTTCATCCACATAAAAATCGTGGTTCGGAATACTGACCAGCAAAAGAACGATGCTGACAAGTGCTAATCCCCAAACACAATATCGAAAGAGTTTTGTGTTCATGGGATTACAAGAGAGATGAATGATAAAGGATACTTACTGAGAGTTGAATTTGTGCCATACTTTTAGTTTTGCGAGAGCAGTTTACTCGGGCTTCCAAAGATGTTTCTCCAAATTGACCGCTTCGCCAATGAACTCTATACCCTCGGCTTCCAACAGTTCCCGCATAAGCGTTGGGGTAGCGAAGTGATGCTTGCCGGAGAGTTCACCGTTTCTGTTAATGACGCGGTGCGCGGGAACATCGGTAGCACGGTGCGCACTATCAACGGCGTTCATCGCCCAACCAACCATGCGAGCAGAGGACTTTGCACCAAGCGCTTCGGCGATGTGTCCGTAGGTGGTAACACGCCCGAAAGGGATTTGCCGCGCAAGTTCGTACACGCGGCGATAGAAGTCGTTTTGCTTTGTTGTTTTTGGAGACAACGGCTCGAAATCACGTATTTTCGGTGTCGATGGCATAAAGGCTATGTCGTTGTAATGAATGAATAGCAAACGTCTGAATGCAAAAATACTCAGTATCACGGAGATTTTTCGCAAATTTGCATAGTTAATGAACAACAAACAAGCCTCAACGCACTCAAAAGTACCAAACAGTATGCCACAGATAGCTGTTTTCATGGGTATTGTGATAACGATGTATTACAACGACCACAATCCACCGCATTTTCATGCAGAGTATAATGGTCAAACAGCGGAAATTCTCATCAGCCCTGTCGGATTACGCTCTGGTTCATTGCCGAGTCGTGTTTTAGGTTTGGTCATAGAATGGGCGCAAGGGCATAATCAAGAACTCCTTGATAACTGGGAGCGAGCAAGGCAGAAACAAACGCTTCACCATATCGAAGGGCTTGATATATGAAATTCCCTCGTATAGTTAGCGTAGAACCATTACCAAATTTTCGCTTGCGTGTAGTCTTTGAAGATACCGCCACAACTATTGTGGATTTTACTCATGAACTGGAATCCCCGATAATGCACTCTATTGCTGAAGCCCAATCCTTCGCTCGCGTTCGCCTTACAGATGATGGATATTCAGTGTACTGGGATGTGAATGTGCCTGCCTTAGAACGACCAGATGCTGCCAGCGATTGGCTCTACTTGCAGGGTTTCTCAGCCGAAGCCCGCTTATATTACGAAAACCTTCTCGAAAACACCGCAGAATGGGAGCAGGCGACAAGAACCTTTCGGCAACATTTCCCCCATTTCGACAGGAATAGTTGATGCCACTCATTTATTCATGCCGCCCTTCACTCCCACGCCGAATCGTCTGCCTCACCGAAGAAACGACGGAAACGCTCTATTTACTCGGCGCGGACGAACTCATTGTCGGAATATCAGGTTTTACCGTACGTCCGAAAGAAGCGCGTAAGACAAAACCTAAAGTAAGCACTTATCTGGATGCAAACATCGAACAGATTCTTGCCCTCAAGCCCGATGTTGTCTTGGCGTGGTCAGACTTACAAGCGGATATTTGTGCCAATCTCATGCGAGCGGGTGTGGAAGTTGTTGGGTTCAATCACCGCTCGGTGGAAGGTATATTGTCCATGATACTTCGCTTAGGCGCTCTTGTTGGCAAGCATAACGACGCAGAACGCCTTGTCCAGACGTTGAACGAAGGGCTTCAAAATGCTGCAAAGCGCGGTGAGCAACGCCAGCACAAACCACGCGTCTATTTCGAGGAGTGGTACGACCCGCTTATTTCCGGTATTTGCTGGGTGAGCGAACTTATTGAACTATGCGGCGGGGTGGATATATTCGCGGAGAACCGCCATTTTCCTGATGCCAAACGGCGCATTATCGCCGAAGCGCAGGAAGTCGTTCGCCGCCAGCCCGATATTATCGTGGCTTCGTGGTGCGGAAAGATGTTCAAGCCCGAGCGTCTCATTGCCCGCGAAGGATGGCACAAGGTTCCGGCGGTAATGAATAGACAATTATTTGAGATTCCCTCGCCCATCATTTTGCAACCCGGCCCCGCAGCCCTCACCGAAGGCGTAGAACGGCTTCTGGGGATTTTTGACGCATGGGAACAACATTTTGCAATAATTCCTTCTTCACCTTATTAACCCCAATTTTTATGACTATCGCCATCGGCTCAGACCACGCGGGCTTCCGCTACAAACAAGAACTGGCGGACTTTCTTCGCACAAGCGGTTATACAGTCGAGGACTTCGGTACACACTCGTTGGATTCGGTAGATTACCCCGATTTTGCCGCCGCCGTCGGTCACGCTGTCGCAAGCGGAAATGCACCATTTGGTGTATTAGTCTGCGGAAGTGGTATTGGCGTTTCGATTACTGCCAATAAAGTAGCAGGCGTTCGCGCTGCAAACTGCCTCACCGAAGAAATGGCTGGGCTTGCACGGCAGCATAACAATGCAAATATTGTGACGCTTGGTGAGCGTCTTGTGACGCTGGACGCAGCCAAAGCTATTGTGAAAACATTTTTGGAAACACCCTTTGAAGGTGGGCGGCACGAAAAACGGGTAGAGAAGATTCACACGCTCACAGGCTGCTAAAAAGATGTTGAGTGATAAATGCTACATTCTCAATGCTCAAAAAACGCTTTGGGACATCATTTCAAAAAGAATTCACAACTCAACATTCACAATTCAGCATTTCTTGTTACGCCCCAAAGAGTTTTTTCATTACTTCCATCTCTGAGCGCGAGACGTGTGTGGGTTTGTCGCTGGTGGCAAGGCGTTTATCTTGTGGACTGGACTTTGTGCCGGAGACCGATGCACGAGCCTCGCGCAAAAATGATTCTGATGATTTGACCGTACTGCCGCTTCGTTTGGCAAAATTATGAACTTCCGTATCTGACGAAACAACTGTGGCAAGGTGCGTTCGCTCCTCGCGGCGCACGAGGTCTTTGATAATGTCGTCTGCTTCTTGGAAACGCCGCGTTTCACGCACGACGACGTTCCGCAGCGAACTCGCAACGCCCGCATTCACCCCATCAAAGACGAGCGTGAAATATACATCCGGGCGCTTGCGGGCAAGCCCCTCCACCAAATACACAAGCGACTGCCGCGCTTCGGTAAGCGAAGAGTCCATCTGACGCTTCATTGTTGCGTCCTTGTGCATGATATTGTGTGCGTCTAAGATGTAGTGTTGCATGATATTTACGTTGTGATTAGCTCTCACCCAATATACGCATTTACCCGATGATTATTGCCTTTTACAAGCCCTATGGCGTACTTTCGCAGTTTACCAGCGACGGCTCTCCGAATCGGACACTCTCGGAATTTGGCTTTCCACCTCATGTTTATCCCATTGGACGCTTAGATGCAGATTCTGAAGGCTTTCTCCTGCTTTCGGATGAAACATCTATGGTCAAATACCTGCTAGAACCGAAATACGCCCATCCACGCGAGTATTGGGTGCAAGTGGAAGGAACTGCCGAACAAGCAGCCTTAGAAAGCCTTAGAAAGGGGATTCAAATTCAAGACTATACGACAAAGCCGTGCCAAGCGCGATTACTTTCGGAACACGATATCACCTGCTTACCTGAGCGCATACCACCTATTCGTTATCGCAAGAATACTCCTACCTCATGGACTTCGCTCGAATTGACGGAAGGTAAAAATCGTCAAGTTCGCCGTATGACAGCCGCCATGGGCTTACCGACCTTGCGCCTTGTCCGCGTAAGAATTGGTGAATTGCCTTTACCGTTCTGGGAAACAGGCGCATGGCGAGAATTGACTATGAGTGAACGACGAAGTGCTCTTGGTCGTTTTGCCTAAACTGCTTTCCTTCTGCGTCCCTCTTTATTCCCACCATGACTTTCGGTCATAGAAACTTCTCACTCTTGTACACTACCCCCTTAGTGTCTCAATGTGTATTTTTGTAAAATGAGACAGTGTAATGCTGGCAATGTGGAAAAGTGTCAGAAAAATCCGACACAAAAACAAAAAGTGTCAGAAAAACTTGACACTTTTTCGCTCAAACACCGCATAAAATCATGCGCAAACACTTTGGCACGGATATTGGAGTAGATAGAGTATTCAACAATTGAAAGTATAGTTATGAAAACAACATCCGCTACTACATCGAACAAAACCACAAGCAGCATTATTACTTTGCCGCGTATTATCATCGGTATCGTGATTATCTGCCTTGTGCTCCAAATTCAGAAAAGCAAATCGGTTGAACTGCCCAAATACTCCCTTCCCGAATACGTGAAGGAAAGCGTCTTGGAGCGTGTCAACAACCACCGTTCTTCTATACATGCACAGGAATTAACGCTCAATGATTCGCTTTCCACCGAAGCGCGTCGCTATTGTGAGATGATTGCAAAAGGCAATCTGCAGGCGAATCTGGCAAGCGTCAATCTTAACATGACACTGAATAAGCGCGACGTAGAAGCATGGGATAACCAAAAAGGTGTACTCCGCAATATCGCGGTGTTTGAATCCACGAGCGGTAGCCCCGCTTTAGATGCAATGCGCACGTGGCTTGAGCACAACGACGAAGCAAACAACCTTGAAAATGGTGAAGTGACAACGACCGGTATCGGTGTGGTGAAAAAAGGCAACACTTACTACATTTGCCAGCTCTTCGCACCCCGTAAATAAGCATCCATGCGGTGTTGCAAAGCATTGCAGCACATTGGTAAGAAGTTTGTATATTTGCCAGTGTAGTCACAGTTTGTTCAACAATTAGAAGGAGAACCTGTTAATGAAAAACTTTCGTTCATTGCTTGCGGTAGCTGCTCTGGCAGCTTTTAGCTTCGGTACAGTCTTCGCCGGTGGCGACAACTGCAAGGACAAAGATTGTTGCAAAACAAAAGCAGCAAAAACGTCAAAAAAGGCGGATAAGTCCACCGACAAAACTGCTGAAACAAAAAAATCGTAAGCAAGTTCAAGTATTGCTATCTATAAAGCTGTATTATTCCCCAAGAATAGTACAGCTTTTTTTTACCTTTCTTCATTCGTAATCGGCTTACAATCTCATCTTGACGGAATATAATGGGTTAAACTTCTTTCTTCAGGAATGAATCAAAGAATGGTATAACAAATGTAGCACAAAGCCTGATAAGCAATTAGAACTGACATTGCCTTTAGGGTGAATTTTGATTTGCTTTTCTTCAAAAAACGTGTAGTTTAGGGCTTTACATGGCAATAATAATGGATGTGTATTCTGCATTTTAGCTCATAATCGTCGTTTTTGATAAACATTCTAGGTTAAACGCATAAACGTCGTATGCAAACCAAATCACAAATTGTTCTACCTATCTTTGATCGAGAAAAAGAGGAGTGTTTCATGCACCGCTATTTTGCTGTGATACTTATTTGTCTTCTTATGCTGATGCAATGCAATCAGGTGTATGCTCAGAAAAAAAGCACTACAAAAAAAGCAACGGCCACGATTATTCAATCCAAGGCAACTCCCGCTAGTAGTGGGAACTCTTCGGCTACGGGGCAACAGCAGAAAGCCGTACAACCCAAAGCCGCTCCAGAAATTAAATCGGGACCACTTCTTGATTCAGCACAGTTGCTCATCCAACAAACATACACTTCGCTTTCGGACGCACTTCCAAGAGCGGAGAAAGTGTATAAATTACGTTTAGACGAAAATAGTCTAACGGCACTTCCAGCAACCATTGGGCAACTTGTGAATCTGCAAGAACTTTCCCTTGACCGCAATCTCTTAACAACACTTCCGCCGGAAATAGGAAAGCTCACAAATCTTCAAGTGCTTGTACTTGATAAGAACAAGATTAAACGCTTGCCAAGGGAAATGATGAATCTGCGGAATTTGCAAAAACTGTATCTGAACAATTACAATCAAATCGAAGAAAGTGACGATGTAAACCCGGGCGAAGAACTCCGAATGTTGTGGGCAGGCATTGATAGCTTAACAAAACTGGAAACCCTTGGTCTCGGAGGAAATCGTTTCAAAGAACTCCCTCCTGCCATTGCAAAAATAAAAACGCTACGCTATCTTTACATCAACGATAATAATTTAAGCGAATTACCCTTTTTTCTGGGAAGCCTTGACCACCTTGAGCAGCTAGATGTAAGTAATAATCAATTGAAAGTTTTACCGGAAATACTAGGTAAGCTCAAGAGTTTGCAAATACTTGACTGTCGGTTAAACAGTTTATCCAAAATACCGACAGAAATTGGCAACTGTACAGGATTGACAGAATTAGACTTAGGTTTTAATCTTCTGAAAGAATTGCCAGACGAAGTCGGTAACCTTAAAAATCTGGAGAAGGTGAATATCAGCAATAACCGCCTCACAACACTTCCGGCAACAATCAAAAACTGGGAAAAACTCAAAAAACTCAAGATGACGGATAACCCATTCAAAGATGATGCAGACATTAGCGCTAAAGTCCGCACACTTCCTCGCAAAGCAAGTGTTGACAGGGATGTAAAAAAATAGCACGCGGAGTATTATTTTTTTCTCGGAGCATTTTACCAGAGATGCCGTAAAGCCCCTGCCTTCAGGCATGGGGATATAAGGCATTTCGTCGCAGCCTGAGCGGTCGCGGTCTGCGTTGCTTTGAGCGCAGGGCGTGGCGCGACATAGCGCGACGAAGTTCTTTTGGTAGTCAGTAGTAGAATGTGTATTTTTTGCATAGCTCTTTGAAAGTTGTACAGCGTTGCCGTTCAAAAGCATAGCAAAAGGGCTTAGGATGCTACGAGAACGGCGTAAAACAACAAACGTCATAAGTCAGCTACAATCTAAATGCGAGAACCAAGCTAAAATTTGTAGTTCGACGAAACAAACAATCGGTTGCCTAACAGCAGCCAAGCGGTCGGGCAGACCGTGTTAGCTTGGGAGATATACAACGGCGTTAGCTGGGTAGCCCAA
>JANYDO010000059.1 GCA_025363605.1 Candidatus Kapaibacterium sp. | reverse complement strand
GAGCGTTACGTCGCCCAATCCTCTATCGGTGAAATTGCCGTAGCGGTCTTTGTAGGTCAATCGAAATGTCTGGACTGTGCCGCCCGCCGTGATTGCTTGCGGTACGTTCTCAAAGCGCGTAAAGAAATCGGTTCCTGTCTGTACGACAAGCGTTGTATTGCCAAGTGTGGTAGGGATATTATCAACACTCAGGGTATATGTTCCGTCCATTGTAAGAATGGTGGTCGTCGCGGTAGAAACTCCCAGCGACGAGCGCCGTAGGGCAATCGTTCCCGTGCTGCTACCGTCACCATTGGTAAAACGCACTACAGGACGGTCAACATCCACCAAATTACCGAACGCATCACGGAAGCGGACATAAAATCCGTCCGCTTGTCCGGTGGTGAGGATGGCGGTTGTTACTCCAACAAATTCCACCGAAGCAACGGTGCTGGAAGCAACAGAAAAACTCCGTGCTACCGACAAGCCACCGCCGGGCGCAGGATTTGAAACGCGCACGGTGTACGTACTGCGTGTGCTGATGAGCCATCCGGGGATATTGACCGTAAGAAGAGTTGTTCCCAAAACACTCATCGGAAGCAGTGTCGTTGGTTGAATCACCGTACCATCCAGAATCACACTGGCGGTGGTTGCAAAGTTTATTCCCGTAAGCGTGAGTATTACGTCCGCTCCGGCAGGAACGCTGGTGGGCGAAACACTAAGCAACGACGGCGCGGGATTGGTAACAGCAAAGCTCGCTGTCGAAGAACCACCACCCGGCGTGGGATTATTCACCGCCAGCGTATAAACGGCAGCATCACGCGTTTGAGCGGCAGGAATAATTGCCCGAATGGTGGTGCTGTTTACGACTGTTGCCGTGAGCGTTGCACCATTCAGCGTAACTGTTGCTAATGGTGCGAAAAGTTGCCCGCGAATGAGCATTGTCCAATCGTTCACGGTTGCACTGGTGGAATAATCAGAGAGCGATGTTATCTGCGGACGCGGGAACTGAATGATAAGACTAAGCGTTGCCGATGTACCGCCGCCTTGTCCCGCTATGACGGGATTCTCCACGCGGACGGTATAAGTCGTGCTTGTAATCGGTGGTGCGGGAAGCGTCGCGTGAAGTTCGGTGGGACTAATAAAATCAACGTTGCCCACTGCAACAAGTGTTCCATTGTAATTTACGCGACTTGTTGCCGTGAAGTTCTCACCCGTGAGCGTAAGTGTCCACGTGCTGAGGCTTGCAGAGGTCGTGCTTGGAGCAAGTGCTGTGAGCTTCGGCAGCCCGTTCAGAACGGTGAAGTTCATTGCCGATGATGTGCCGCCACCTTGCGGCGTACCAGCAACGTCAAGAGCGGGATTCACAATACGCAGCGAGTATGTTCCTGCCAGACGCACACCAACTCCAATAGCAAGGCTAATACGCAGTTCGGTTGCACTAATGTAGGTAGTTGTGGTGTTCACACCCGCAATCTGCACGGTGGAGTTGGTCACAAAACCTGTTCCTTTGAGGGAAATATCTACCGTCGTGGGCGTATTGGTCAGTGTTGCGGTTGTGGGTGTAATGCTTGTCAATGTTGGGTCAGGCGGACGCACAACAAAGATTTTCTCAACCGTTGTACCGCCGCCAAGTCCGTTCACTTTTGGCGAGACTACGCGAAACGCCAACACGGTTGGTTGTACCAATTGCGCTGCCGGAAGTGTCAGTACCATACGGGTTGCGCTTTGGTACGTGGCGGGAACTTGTGTAAATGCGCCACCTGCGACACTCATTTCCACAAATGAAGCCTGCACCATTGGTGCGCCCGTCATAAACGCTGTTCCTGTGAGCGTAATGCTTGCCGTACTTGCTCCGGCAAGAACGAACAACGGCGCAAGAGAAGTCAGTGCAGGTGCGGGATTAGTAACAACAAGGTCTTGCGCAGGGGTAGATGTGCCACCACCACGCCCGCTGAATTGTGGATTTTGTACGGTGATTTGAGCAACGGTAGCCAGTGTCAAACGGCTTGCCGAAACAGTTGCCGTGAGCGAGGTGCGGCTTGCCGCTCCAACACGCGTGAGCAGCACACCATTCCAATACGCATTGGCGGTGGGAGCAAAGTAATCACCCGTGAGCGTGATTTGGGTATTACCTGAGAGTGCTTCAATGGGATTCGGTGCAACGCTAGTGAGGGCAGGAACGCGGTCGAGAACGGTGAAGGTGAGCGTATTCGACGCACCAAGACTCGGCGCAGCATTTTCAAGCGTGATAGTAAATGCTCCTGCTTGTGTAAGCAGTGCTGCCGGAATGGTGAGTGTGCAGCTTCCGGCGCTTACTCCTGTTGGGGCTGCGAGCGACTGACGGGTTCCACCCGAAGGTGTCCAGTATGCAGCGATACCATTTTCAAAGCCGCTTCCTGTTACCGTTACCGTGAGGTCATTGCTGTATGCTTCAGCTTCATTCACTGAAAGCGCTGTCAGCACAGGTGCAGGATTGTTTACCGTAAGCGTCTGCGGAGCGGAGAATCCCGGCGTAGGCTCAGTGTTTTTGATAGCAATGGAGTACGTTCCAGCTACGGGCAAACTACTTGCCGGAATGGAAAGCGTGAGCGAAGCACTGTTGACAAACACCGTTGCGAAGGTGGATGAGTTTGCACCGCTGAGGTACGCCACAGCGCCATCGTAGAAATTGCCGCCCGTGAGCGTGATGCTTGCGTCATTGCCACGGGTAACGCTCGTCGGTGCAATAGTGGAGAGCGTTGGCGTAGGATTCTGCACCGTAACACCAACGTCGGGCGAGCTTGTACCGCCACCAAGATTACTAAACTGCGGATTGCGTACCGCAACAGTGTACACGCCGTGCATAGGCAGGAGCGCTGCGGATACATTGGCACGAACCGTGCCTTGGTCAACAACAGTGGTGGTGAGGTCTTGCCCGTTGAACACAATCACAGCACCTGCCACAAAGCCTGTCCCTGTAACGGTCAGCACTCCGGCGATATTGCGGGTGAGGGTTCCGCTTGCTTGATTGCCTTGTGCTTGAGTCGCGGTCGGTACGGGTGGAATAACAGGGAACGTCGTTGTTGCCGTACCACCACCTTGATTGTTTAGCTGTGGATTCGTCACGCTCACGGTCGCGTTTTTTGCACTCGTGATGGCAGCGACGCTCACACGCAGCAAGACGCTACTAACGACGGTTACACTTGCGGGCGCGAAGGTTTGCCCATCCACCGTCACCGATGTTGCGCCGGAGACAAAGCCACTCCCTTGCACGTCCAGTGTAAAGGCTTCATAGACGGTCGCAGGATTCGGCGTGACGCTTGTTATCGAAGGCGCGGGATTAAGAATTGTGAAGGGCAGTGTGGTTGCGCTTTCACCGCCGCCCAACGCACCCAGGGTGCTACCTTGAGCGTTTGCACCATTGACAACAGCAAGCGTGTAGTTGCCAGCCATTGCAGCAATATCTGCCGGAATGATACCGCTCACGGTTGTTGCATTGCCAAAGGTTGGACTGTTCAGGTTGCGGACTAAGCCTGTCTGCGGGTTACGAATGACAAGACGTAAGCCCGATTGTACAAATTTTGAACCTGTCACGACCACTGTTACAGCATTCACGCTTGCGGTGGCGCTATTGGGTGCAACACTCGTTACAACCGGAATGGGCGGAATAATGGTCAGCGATGAACTTGCCGATGGTCCGCCGTCTGCATCCAGAGCGTCTTGATTCTGGACGCGAATGGTGACTGTACCAAGCTCGGTGAGGAGTGATGCGGGAATGGTTGCCCGAAGCTGTGTAGCGGTTGGATTGGGAAGAAGCGTGAGCATCGTTTCCACGCCGTTTTTCACCCACACAACCCGTGAGCGAGTGAGCGAGAACTTCGCACCCGTAATGGTCAGTGTTTGTGCGTTATCAAAAGCAGGAATCGTGAGCGGTGCAAGGCTGGTGATTTCCGGTGTGGGATGGATGATGCGGACACTTTGAACGGCAGATGTTTGTACATCCGCTCCGAAGGTGTTACGTACTTCAAAATCTACAGTGCCGATGTCGGGCAGCAAAGAAGCGGGAACCGTGACAGTGATACTGCTTGGTGTTACCGTTGCACCAGCAAGGGCAACGCCTCCGGCAAACACTTGTGTTACCGTCGCATTAAAAAACTTGCTTCCGGTGATGGTAATTTGCCCGCTTTGCGTTGCAACAAGTGGCTGTGGCATAAGAGTCGTGAGGACGGGAGCCACGTTTTTGATAGTGAGCGGCAGTGTTCCGCTTACTTGAGCACCCGGATTTTCAGCACGGATTTGTACAACCTCCGGTGAAGGAAATGTACCGACAGGAAAATTGAGTGTGAGCGAGGTTGCCGAGCGGCTGGTGATAAACGCAGAGAGGTCGCGCGCTCCGGCAAAAACGCTCGTGCGCGAGGTGAAGCCTGTTCCGGTAATGGTGATGGTACTTGCCACACCACCATTTGCGGGGGAAGCATCCAGTTCGTTGGGTGTCAAGCTCGTGAGCGCGGGAAGCGGAAACAGCACGGGAATAGTATGCGTGATGGCAGATTGCCCGTAGGTGGTCGGTTCGGAAAGCGTGATGGTGTACGATGATGGAGCATTTACGCCCGGGATATTCACACCAAAACTGATACCGTTATCGCTGACACTGAGTGGGGGCGCTCCGGCGAGATTGGGAGCATTGACAACAGTAGCACCTGCGCGGAACGTACCAACGAGGGAAATGGTCGTTTGGTCTTCCACAAAAATTGTTGCAGGTGAAGAAGAGGAAACCGCGAGAGGCGGCACAACCACTACTTGCACCGTTGATACCGATTGTTGCCCGTCAGCATTGATGACGTGGAGCATGTACGTGCCTGCTGCTACGGAGGCTGGTAACTGCACGGTGAGCGAGGAAGCCGTGCGTGATGTCACCGACCACAAGCCATTTTGTCCGTTCACTGATACAATAGCTCCACCCGCCGAGCCATCCAACGCGGTCGTAGAAAAACTTGAGCCGTTCAGGGTAATAGCGCCTGTTGCTCCGGCGACTACGCGCAAAGCACCACTTGGTAGCGTTACCGATGAAAGCACAGGAGCGGGCGGTACGGCAATAGTGAATGGCAAGCGTGCCGATGGATAGGTTATTTCACCGACGCGGTTGCGCACTTCGGCGTAGTATGTACCGCTTGCCGGGGCTGTAAAACTGACGGTAATTACTGAGCCGGAATTTCCTGTGATGGTAAATGGGAAGCTCACGGGTTGTGCGCTGCTATTGTAAAAGGTGACAAACGCATTGGTAAAGAAATTTGAGCCATTGAGTGTGAGCGTTGTCGTTTGTCCAGTATATGCACCGGCAGGAAAAAGAGAAAGTGTGCCGAGGTTCGGCGTAGCAGGATCAACAATAAAGGATTGCGCTTCGGAAACATAGCCACCGGTGCAGGCTCCATCTTCACGAATACCAAAACAACGGACAGAGTATGTGCCGGGTATTTGCATAAAACCTGCCGGAATAAGTGCTGAACCGTTGACAAAGCCGATCGTATTTTGGTTGAACGAGGTCGTAATATCTATCCACGATGAAGGAGCGCCGGGGGCAGCCATCTCTATCCGAAAATCAGTAAGCGTTACCTGTGAACTCACGGAAAACGTTACTGCAAGTGCGCTTGGCTGTTCCGGTGCACGGGAAGGAGTGAGATTGAGATTGGCACCAAGAGGATTACAGGCGGGCAAACCATAGCCGCTAACGCCGCCACCCGATGAACCGCCGCTTGTGCCGCCACTGCCAACACCAATTCCACCGCCGCCACAGGTGAAGCCGTCATTACCATCACAAGTAACAAGCTGAAGGGTGGCACTTCCTTTTGAAGCGGCTACGGCTGAAAACGTTGATGAACGCCGAGCGATAGGTTTTGGTGGAAGCATGATGATAGTATTAACATCCTGCGTGGCAATGGGCATGAGGCTCCATGTTTGCCCGTTATTATGCGATACGGCAATACCGTTATAGACTGCGCCGACGACGGTTGAACCGTATCGGGCAAGTGCCTCAACGCCTCGCGCGTTTACTCCTGATTGTCCATTATTACCGGCGCTGACCACTTTTGTCCACGAGGTACCATTTTGCGATTGATACAAATTTCCTTCGGAAGAGCCTGCATACGCTGTTGCACCATAAACCGACAAGGTACGGAAGGTTTTTTCAACGGTAGAGCCGGGAACAATATCGGTGAATGTCCATGTTGTGCCGTTATCGGTAGAGCGATAAATACCATCATTCCACACGGCAGCGAACAGCGTGTTCCCAAGTAAAGCGAGTGTTCGTATAGTTTTACCGGAAAGCGTTCCTGTGGCAGTACTCGAAGTGGTGCTTGGTTCGGTTTGTGTCCATGTTGCACCGCCGTCATTGGAGCGATACACTCCGCGTGTGGTTGCTGCAAAGAGATTTCCTCCGGCAGTTTGAAGGGAGTATGTTGGCAAGCCACGCTGTTGAACAGTTGCTTGTGTTGAACCTGAGCCGGAGCCTTGATTTGACACAGGATAAGTGCGCTGTTGCCATGCTGAACCAACCGACGATGCCCGTGTTTGTATGCCTTTGTCGGTTGCTGCAATGATACTGCCGCCAATGATAACAGCATCATAGACATCATCATTCGGAAGTCCGAGATTGCCCCATGTTTGTCCGGTATCGAGCGATTGATATAAGCCCTTGTTGGTAGCAGCAAGGATGCCCATGACATTTTTACCGCTTTGAGCATTACGCTCAAATACTTGTGTGGCGGTAGTCGTGAGCAAATATATTTTGTGATTAGCAAGCGCTGTCCAGCGTGGTTGCACGGTCGCGGTAGTCGCCAAGCGAAGCGCGGAGGATTGAGCAAAGAGACTCGTTGCACATAAAAGCAACAGGAGAGTAGCGTAAAAACGACGAAGCAAAACAGTCATAGAACAAAGTGAACAAATGAAGCAAAACCAACATTTATGCGGCATTGCCGATGAAACATGAAATTAGTTACGTTGTCAAGAGCCTTCGACCAAACAAACGTTCGGAACAAGGCATAGCGGTTTCGTGCGCGGCAAAAAATGCCGTGCAAAAAAAATAGATATAGATTTTCTGCGGCGTAGCACATACGCCGAAAATGGTGATTGTTGGGTGCAGAATAGCGTGATAGGCTCAGGGAATAATCATCCTGAGTGTAAGGTGTGAAGCGATGAGCATTACGCTCATGAGCATTATGCTCAGAGGTGGAGCACTTCTACAGTGGGCAAATAAATGTCGTCTTGCCCATAAATTTTATCGTCGCTGTAAGCACAAAAAAAAACGCACTTACAGATGGTTCGTTAATCAAGTTGCACAAAGGTAGGGAAAACGATTGGTGTGCGCAAGGATTATTTTTGATAGTTTTTTCACGGACGGTGGTAGGAGGGAGAAAAACACCGATGGAGTCCGCATAATGAGAGGAATATTTTCATTTGGTAACGTGCTTGCGGAAGGCAAAAAAACAGCATTTTTTTCACTCCTCCTCAAACAGCCACATCAAGCCTTTTTTCTTTGCCCATGTCCGGCGACCATTCTGCCGATGTTGGTATCGAGCAAAAAATTCCGTATGTTGCGTTTACAAAATGGGATGTCCCACATTTGACCATTCTTTCCCAAGAATTATGCACCAACCATCTCTTGCCAACGATTCTGGTGATATTCTCAAAACCTATCATACCCGCTTGGATGGCAAAAAACGGGTTGTCATCCGTAACCCGCAATACACCTACTACGAAGTCCGTGAGTTTAACGACGGGCATATCGAATTACTACCCCGTATCCTCGTTTCTCCTGAAGAACATGATGCTGTTCTTTCACAGCGCACCTTGCAAATGCTTGATACTGCCGCACAGAATCTTGCGCATGATGTTGTTTCTGCACCCATTGATACCACAGAACTACTCAGTCTATTGGATGATGATGACAATAAAGAACTGGAAGAAGCCCGTCGTGCGATGAAGGAGAAGGAGCAACGATGACCTTTCGTATCAGATTTGGTGTGCCGGAGATGGAAGAGTTATGGCAACGATTACGCACGGGAGCAAGCGCAAACACTCTTTCGGAAGAAGATAATGGGATGCACAAAAAATGGAGAGAACACTCACGCAGTTATTCCCAAAAAGCCATCAACGGTCGTTGATGACTTTTTTATACCTGAATAGTTGATGAACGATGTAATTGCAGCAAATACCGTACCGTTGAACCATGAAATTGTTTCCCCCGAATGGTACGAAAACCACTCGTGTTCAGAAAGTCCACTATCCGCGCTATCGGTATCGCTTGCGCATGAAGGTTCTCTATCACCGCACACATCCGTTTATTGTGCTCACTCGCGCGGGCTAATGCGGCAACCTGACGCGCTCCTTGCTCACGAGCTGCCTGCGTCAGATTACCCGGTGTACCCAGAACATAGCCTTGTTGTTTCTTCGCTTGCAATGCCGCTTTTGTCCGCTCAGAAATCAGCTCCCGCTCGTGTTGTGCCATCGCTGCAAATATCCCGATCGTCAGTGTGTTCGCATCCGGCATATCGGCGCACACAAAATCTACTCCCGAATCCCTGAGCGCGAAAATAAACGCTACATTCCGGCTCAGACGGTCAAGTTTGGCAATCACCAATCGTGCTCCCGTCTCTTTTGCCTGAGCAATCGCCTTGTCTAAGGCAACACGGTTGTTGCTTTTACCGCTTTCCACTTCGGTATATTCCCCAAGGATTGCGCCACCACGCACAAAGTGGTACACCGACTGACGCTGTGCTTCCAAGCCCAAGCCCGACGCGCCTTGTTTTGCCGTCGAAACCCGGTAGTAGGCGATATACTGATGCTTTTGTAGTGCTTCCATGGATATTCCTACCAAATATTCATTGTTGAGCCAATACTTCCTCGACCATCCGATGCGGTAAATCGGTTTTTGCGGATAATTGCTTGTCCTCGACCGGAACTTTTAGCACACTCTATCACCATATCAACATCATGCGCCCAATCCGATGCGCCAATATACTCCCGACCGTCTTTTGTTGCATGAGCGATATAGATACGCCCCGACCGATGTGCCAAAAGATTCCATACTGCCAGTTTTTCCTCCGGCAAACCACGCTGACGATGATAATCATACGCATCTTCAAAATACTGCGGAGTGATGTCCAACACGCTCATCGAGTCCAGAACCAGAACACGACGATAATACCGTCGTTTATTGTCCTCTTTCTGGTAACTATCCGACAAAACATCTTTCCATTCCTTCGTATTCATTGGCAAACGGTTGATAAACCGACTTGTGGTAAGACCCGTGAGCTGCTGACGATGCTGCACCGTTGCACCATCCACATCTTCTTCTGCCGAACAATAGACCGAGACCGGTATCTGATAACTATATTCATCAATCGTCCGCAAAAAGCGCATACTCCATGACGATTTACCACTGCCGTTCATACCCCAGACCAACATCGTAAACGGTGGGAGGGGCAAATCACCCAAAAACTGTGACCACTCCGACGGCAAGTTCAACCGTTGAAATGCCGGACGTGCCGCAAGTTCTTCACCACTCCGAATAACGAGAGGAATTCTGGTCGGTGACGGAAGTTGTGCGGCGGAAGAGGACGATGCCCCATCCGATAATAAACCTTGCCCTTGCCCTTGCCCCTGCTGCTGAACGTCATGCTGCCCCTGAAGAAGTTTTGGTGGTGCAGCAGACGCTATGCCGAGTTGTTTGTTCAGATATCCAACGGCAGTGGCTTGGATGATATTCCCGGCAGTTTTGACTCCGGTCTGAATGAGAGCATCGGTCATTTTATCGGCTTTACTGCGCTTCGTAGTCCGGACTTGTCCGACTTTGTCCGGACTATGATGATACTCCACACGCTGACGGTCGCGTAAACCGTGATGAAACTGCTGCGCACGTGCGGGACGTGACAGCCCTTTCTGCACGCGGCGGCGATAGCGTTTGGAGCATTTTTCTCCACAATACAAGGAATCGGAGCGTTGAGAACTGATGTCAACTCCGCACGAACGACAATAATTGGTGTGCGCCATAGAACGAAAGAAAAAAAATGGGTGGTAAGAAAAAAAAGGAAGGTACAAACCTCACGAATACGAATAGTGATGTGAGGATGTTCCGGACACGGGGAAAGAAAGGATGGGCGTGTCGTAGAAAACGACAATCACAAAACAGCACGAGCCGAACGATGGGCATCACGTGAACAAGGGCACGAACACGAATGTCCAAGGCTACAAGCGGTAAGGCATACCAATATACCGTATTGCCGGAAAAAACAAAAGCGGATGGACAAAAAAAGAGAAAATAATCAGCAGAAATGTCGGTATTGCCGTGATTGCACAATGCAATAACGCCACAGAGAAACGATCAAAAAAAGCAATCGGCACGCACAACCTTACGCTCGTGCTGCTGTTATCTGTTCTACGGGCAAATGCAAAATAGAAGCAACCTGCTCTATCGGAATCCCTGCATCCAACATGGCAAGGGCGCTTTCGAGACGGATTTCTGCTTTGGCTTTTTGTACTTGTTTTTCTGCATATTCTTTGACGGAAACATTGTTCCCAATTCCATCAAAAATTTCTGTGCTGGCTATCATGGTCAGTATCTCCGTGTAGGTTATCGTTGCGTATTTTTCCAAATACAAATTTACAAAGAAATCGTGTAATTCCTTCCATTGCCGCTCACTCCGTAGTGGCACTAATGCTTGACCAAACTCTACCGCTACCGCATCATCCTTCGTGCGGTCGGAAGGGCTAACCGTTACCCGTGCCAACAGTAATAATGCGCGTTCTAACGGGCTGAAGGGTTGTTCACTGAGCAGGGCTGCGGTCGCTTCATCTAAATACACCACCTGAAGCGCTCCCGATTCCACCAACGGTTGCCACATTCCTGCGCCTGTATCAACACTCCGATTAGCAAAAAATATTACCATCCGCACATCCCGGTATGACGGCGATTGCAACTGCATAATGGCACACGACGAAACCAAACGAGCGTAAATACCCGCCTCCCTCTGAAATTGTATCTCCGCCAACACCAAGGGTAAATCCTCTGACGGTGGTATCAAGACGGCATCCACCCGAAACGTCTTCTTCAGCTCTTCCGAACGGCACGTGTACTCTTCTGCCCGCTCAAAGGTATATCCCGCTAAATGCAGCGCTAACGTTGGTGCAGTCTCAAACA
>JANYDO010000001.1 GCA_025363605.1 Candidatus Kapaibacterium sp. | reverse complement strand
AGGATGTTTGCATCGTTCAAAAAAATGTTTTCTGTGAAAAAAATTGTATCGACTCTTCTCGAAACCGCTTCAGCTCGCCATTGCAATATACCTTTTTTCGATGACAAGATATGGGTAATGGATAGCTTTGTCAAGGGGGCTGATTTAATGCAGATTTCAGCCTTAACTTAATGACATTGATCGTTATGAAGGCTTCAAAGAATTTCCGGCGTTCCCAATAAACAATTCCGTGCCTACTACCGTCATAATTTTTGAAAGATTGGAAGAATTAGACAACTACTTCACAATTTTTTGTAAATTCGCCTAACTCTTAACGCTCCAAAAGAGCGCATACTATCACCGTCAGGGTTATTTGGATGAGAGAATTCGGGAGCCCCGGCACAATCAATGGAGATATGACCATGCAACGTAAGTTCACTTTTGTTGCCCTGCTTGCTCTGCTACTCGGCATGGGCGCACATACGGCATTCGCTGGCATTTGGAGCAGTGCATCAATGTTTGATGATTGGATTCATACCGGCACAAGCATACGGGTAAAAACCGTTGTGTTCGTTGAAGTCAACGTCTATGAAATCAACCATTTTATGAAGCAACGGCCTGCTTCCAAGTCGAAACAAGCCGTTATTGACATGGACGTAGATAAAAAATTCGTCTGGAAAATGATGCGCGATGTCGAAAAAGATAAAATTCAACAAGCACTCAAAGATGCTTTCGCAATGAACGGCTACAACGATGCCGGAAAGATTAGTGCGGGCATGGCGGCATTCACGGGCGAACTTAAAGACAAATCTCAGGTCACTATCGAATACAACGCCGAGAAAAAGACAACGACCATTACGGTCGGCGGTGGCGGCACGGCTACGGTGCAGGGCGTTGATTTTATGAAAGGCGTGTGGAGCATTTGGTTGGGCAAGATTGACCAATCGAAGCTCGGCGACCAACTCATCAGTAAGTTATGATTTGTCGGCGACAAGCACAGTAATACGGCGTGTTCAGGATAACGCAGTCGCTGATGCCGAAACGTACAAATATTGGGGTTGTTTGGATTTCATAGTCCGGCAACCCCAATAATATTTACGAAGATTTGACCAGAAAAGTAAATGTATATCGGTACGACTCTGCACAACTTGAATTCAAGCAACTGCGATTGAGACGAAACCTCACATTAGGAATCGTTCAAAAGTAAGTGCATAAGCTCTTCCTTGGTGAAACAGGCATTCTTGCCTGTGTAGTCCTTGAGCGCCGCGCTCAGAAAACCGATTCTAATCTCACAGACAGGAATGTCTGTGCTACCAAAGCCCAAAACTTTGACTTCTTATTTTTCAGTCGTTCCTTATCACTTCCTTCATCCGCAAACGTCGTCATCTTCGGATGATTTTCGGACTGAACCACTCTGCACTGAAAGTGCAGAGATTTGATTGGGACTGAAAGTCCCTTTCGGATTTCAGTCAAAGAACAGAATGCTCTATTGCCATCTACAAACGACCTACATTTTTGCCTACAACTCAATATGGATGCTACCTGTGGAACATTTGTAGAAACTAAAGTCTTGGGCTAAAGCCCATAGTTTTGGACTAGCGTTTGAGACTAATAAAAACCATCGGCGATGCCTATATGGTCGTCGGCGGGTTGCCTGTGCTTGCGGAAGACCATACGGAGCGGGTTGCGCGATTTGCCCTTGCCATGCAGCCACTCGTGAACGAAATAGCGGACAAATTTGGGATGTCGGGACTGGCAATGCGTATCGGACTGCACACGGGAGAAGTAGTAGCGGGCGTTATCGGCAAAAAGAAATTTGCTTACGATCTCTGGGGAGATACGGTCAACATCGCAAGCCGCATGGAATCACACGGCGAGGCGGGAAAAGTACACGTTTCTGAAGAAGTCTTTGCTCTCCTGAAAGATACGTTTGCGTTTGAGAAACGCGGTGAAATTGACATTAAGGGCAAAGGCGTGATGCAGACGTATTTTTTGGCGAACAGGAGAACCCCTCACTCGAAGTCCGTGTGATGTTTTCCGCAAGAGCAAAACTGGATTGACCGACTTCAATGTCTCTCTGTTGGAAAAGATTTCATCGTTTTTTGCTCTTGGGTGAAAATGTGTATTTTGGGTATTCATAACTGGTCAGGTCTTCATTGGGAACGCTGATTTGAAGGATTGAAGAGGACTTTTGAGGACACCACCATTATTTGATAATACCCCAGAGTCATCTTCAATCCTCAAAAGTCCTCAAAGCCCGCGTTCCCCGACAAATAACCTGACCAGATACGGGCGTTATTACGTACTTTCAAATTTACAAATCATTTTAGAACCGTACCATCAAGAATTCACCTTTTTATCCTCTTTTGTATGCTCCTCAACCGTCTTTTCTTTTTTGCCCTTTATTGCGTATTCTCGGTACTCCTCTTCCCAACGCTCCTCAAAGCACAAAACGCTCAACAACATCAAAAAGATTCGCTTCGTGCATTATTGCAAACCCAAGCTCAAGATACACACCGCGTCAAAACGCTTTTGCGCGTGGGCGACCTTGAAGAAATGAAAGATAGTTCCCGCCTGTATTACCAAATGTCTCTCAAACTAGCTGAAACACTGAATTTCCCTTCCGGCATCATGAATGCGCACACCTCCATAGGTAAAGTGTATTACGGTCAAAATCAACATAGTCAAGCCCTCGCTGAGCACTTGGAGGTGCTGAGAATGGCGGAAAGGCTTGGTAAAAAAGAGCAGATTGCTGTGGCACAGACAAACATTGGGAACGTCTATCAGCGGCAACAGCAATACGAACAATCAATTCAAAACTACCTCATAGCCTTGCAACTACGGAATGAATTTCGAGACAGCGCTAGCGCAGCCGGACTTATGAATAACATTGGCAATGCTTTTTTGGAGCGGAAACAATTTGACTCTGCCCTGCTGTATCTTGTCCCGGCAGCACGAATTAGCCAAAATCTCAATAAAAAGAAGGTGTTCGGTATTGTAGTGAACAATATCGGCATGGCGTGGGAAGGAAAAAACAACGTATCGAACGCTCTTGAGTATTATCGCCAAGCATTGGCTATCCAAAACGAAATTGGCAATACCTACGGCAAAGCCAATACCCTGATGAATATCGGTACGGCACTCTGCAAAGCAAAACAGTATGCACGAGCAGAAGTATCGCTCAAGGCGGGCATTGCTTTAGCAGACTCCATCGGTGCGCGGGAATGGGAAGTCGATGGCTATCAATCGCTATGGGAACTCTACAAAGCACAAGGCTTCATTGCCAAAGCCTTAGCCGCACACGAGCGCTATTCGGCACTCAAAGAAAGTATTTTCACCGCCGAACAAACCGAAAGCATCAACGAAATGCAAGCCCGCTACGAATCCGAAAAAAAAGCACAGCAGATAAAACTTTTAGAGCAAGAGCGTTTATTACAAGAGCGCGAAATCTCCGAGCAAACATTCCAACGCAACAGTTTAATCGTCGGTATGATACTGGTGCTGGCACTGTTAGGATTTGCACTCAACCGATACAGCATCAAACGGCGCTCCGAGCAGCGTCTTCAAGAACAGCAACGCATTTTGGAAGACCAAGCCATAGAAATTCAGCACGCAAATATCGAACTGTATCAGCAAAACGAGCAACTCATCGCACTCAATATGGAGAAAAACGAGTTCATGGGTATTGCCGCCCACGACCTCAAAAATCCGCTCGCTTCGATTATTCTCTCTGTTGAGAAGATGCAGCGCTACGGCAGTCGCATGACAAAAGAACAAATCGTACAATCCCAAAACGCCATCATACAAACTACGCAGCGCATGGGAAGCATCATAACGAATCTGCTGGAGATGAATCAACTGGAATCAGGCGGCTTGCAACTCACGACGGTCAGTTTCGATGTTTCCCTTGGGGTAGAATCGGTGGTGGAGCAATACCGACCGCCAGCCGAAGCGAAGCACATCGCGCTCCACTTCAGCAACAACGCTGACGAGAGCATTGTTTCTGCCGACAAGCAAGCATTCATACAAGTGCTTGACAATCTTGTTTCCAACGCAGTGAAGTATTCCCCGCATGGCAAACAAGCATTTGTACGGATTCTGAGGAACGGTGATGCTGTGCGCATCGAAATTCAAGACGAGGGCGAAGGCATTTCCGAAGAAGACATGACAAAACTCTTCGGCAAATTCGCCCGTCTTTCTGCCCGTCCCACGGGCGGCGAACACAGCACGGGTCTGGGATTGAGCATTGTCAAGCGCATGGTCGAGGCGATGAACGGCAAGGTCTGGTGCGAGTCCGAGCTTGGGAAGGGTTCGACGTTTATTGTGGAATTACCTGCATCTTCATAATCAACTGCACCGTAAACCTCATGGAATCACACGGGGAAGCGAGAAAGATTTGATGCCGATGTGGTGGTTTCTTCTTTCCGAAAATCTCGGGGTACACTTTTAGAGGCGAATGTCATTAAGTTAAGCCCATAACCAAGCTAAGAAGCGGGTTTGCGGGTGTATTTGTAAAATCGGACTTGTTGTGTGGGCGTTGGTTTCTTGCGCGGCAGACTCCTGT
>JANYDO010000534.1 GCA_025363605.1 Candidatus Kapaibacterium sp. | reverse complement strand
TATAGAGCAAGTTCGCATTCCGCGCAAACCCGGGAAGCAGACTCGCTCAAGAATCTGCTTGCCAAAGAATTACGCACCAAACCGACCAATGATACGGCGCTTGTGAACCGATTGATTGACATTGGTTTTTCCGTTCGCAATACTTTTCCCGATACGGCGCTTATCTACGCAAATGAGGCGTTGCTGCGGGCGAAACAAATCGGCTACAAATCAGGTCAGGCGCGTTCTCTGGGTATTCGGGGTATTGTTTCAATCTACGAGCGCCATTACAACGCAGGTTTGGAAGCATTGCTGGAATCGTATGATATTTATCAAGTGCTTGGTGAAAAAGTCCGACAGGCGTTTGTGCTGAATAATTTGGGATATATGCACAAAGTGCAAGGCAAGATGGCGGTGGCGAAAGACTATTTTACACGCTCGGAAGCGATTTTTCGTGCTGCGAACCACAAGCCGGGCTTGTCGCTGGTGTTGGGTAATTTGGGTGATATTGCGCTGAAAGCGGGTGATATTCAAGAAGCGCTTCGTTTGGAGCGCGAGGCATATAACCAAGGAAAACAGGGTAAAGAAGAGTATTATGCGCACGTCGCCTTGTACCACATCGGCACGGTCTTTTTGGCGTTGGAGCAATACGACTCTGCTGCGCATTATCAGACAGAGGCGCTTCAGTTTTTTGAGCGCAAAAAAATCAATCAGTACATCGTGCGCTCGCTTGAAAACCTTGCCGCTATTTATGCAGCGGAGAAGCGCTTTCCGCTTGCGTTTGCTACGGCTCGGAGAGGCTTGCACGTGGCAGACAGCACAAAAGCCTTTGAAGACATCGCGCTTGTCTGTGAGCGCTTTTCCACCATGTATTCGCAAATTGGCAGACACGACCTTGCGCTTGAATACTATCGTCGGTCGGCAGCGATGCACGATTCGGTCTTGTCGTTTAATATCGAGGAACGCATGAAAACTCTTGATATAATGCGGCTTGCAGAGCGAAAAGATAAAATTCTGGTATTGGCAGAAAAAGAACAAGAACGCCTTGGAACACTCCGAAATACGTTGATGATTGGCTTAGTGCTTGTGCTTGGTATGTTGCTGCTTGCCGTCAATCGGTATCGCCTCAAAGCCCGCTCAGTAGCTGCCTTGCGCGAAGTGAACGCGGTGATTTTGCGCCAGCAGCGCGAACTGGAAGAGCAGTCGAAACATATTCAAGAATCCAACACGGCGCTTGCAGCCTCAAATATTGAACTGGATGTAAAAAATGAGCATCTCTACGAAGCAAATCTGCATCTGGAAGCAGCAAATGAGCGCCTTGCAGCGCTCAACCACGAGAAAGATGAGCTTCTTGGCATTGTGGCACACGATCTCAAAAATCCACTTACAGGAATTATGATGTCGTCCTCTTCGCTCGCGCAGGCAGGAAATTTGCCATCGGAGCGTATTTCTGCAATGGGAGAACGTATTTTGCAGTCTTCGGAGCGAATGTTGAACATTGTCACGAAGTTGTTGAATCTGAACGCGCTGGAGCAGGGCGGAAAAACTTTGCAAACAAGCCATTTTGACATTATTGCACTCCTTAGGCAGTTAAGCGAAGAACACGCCGCACACGCTGTTGCAAAAGATATTCACCTTGTCGTGGACTTGCCTCCGGGCAGTATTATGATGCACACCGATTCGGGAGCAATGGCGGAAGTAGTCGAAAATCTCTTGGATAATGCACTGAAGTATTCTCCGCAAGGGAAGCGTGTGTGGGTATCGGTGCAAGAAATGGCGGCACGTGCGAGTACGGACGGCACAGATAGTGTCGCAGAAAAACGTGATTCCTTTGTGCGCATCTGCGTACGCGACGAAGGTCCGGGTTTCAGCGACGACGACAAAAAAAGGCTCTTTGGGAAGTTTGCCCGTCTATCTGCCAAGCCCACGGGCGGCGAAAATTCGACGGGTTTGGGGTTATCCATTGTCAAAAAACTTGTCGAAGCGATGGAGGGAACAATCACAGTAGAAAGTGAGTTTGGCGCTGGAACAACGTTTATCGTGGATGTGCCAATCGCAGTAACAAATAGCTGAGAAAATTGTTTTTGATGTTGAACGAACGTTTAGTATGTTTGCTTGTGTTGAGGCTCTGGTTCGATTCTTCTTTTTACTCTACAATGCTCTATGCCCGTCCAAAAACTCAGCAAAGATGAAATCATCCTCACCGCTGCAGGAGTCTTCCGCAAGCAGGGCTACAACAATACGTCAATGGCGGATTTGGCGGCTGCGTGTGGGCTGACTAAAGGAATTTTTTATCATCACTTCGAGAACAAAGAAGAGTTAATGAAAGCCGTGCTACACAGCGTTCATCTGCACTTCAAGACCACTCTTTTTTCGCTCGCCTACTCCGATAAACTCTCGCCCGAAGAAAAGCTGGAAAAATTCCTCACGAAAGCACAACGAATGTTCTCCAAAACGGGCGGCGGCTGCCTGATGGCAAATACAGCGCTCGAAACGCTTTCCACCTTGCCTGAATTTGCGCCATACTTACGAGAATTTTTCCGCGATTGGACTGACGCACTCACCGAGATTTTTTCTGCCACCTATCAAACAGAAGCCGCGCGGCGTATAGCCGAACAGTCCGTGCAGGAGTTTGAAGGGGCGGTGATGTTTATGCGCATCTACGGCGACAAACGCTATGTGGATGAAATGCTGGAGCGTGCGAAGATGCGCCTTTCGGCAGGATAAGATTTGCTAACCGATTGTTTCATTATCACAATACCTCTTGTTCAGGAGAATCATGCTCGAATCCGCTCCCTATCTTCGCCCGACGTACTTTCTTGACAGCGATAATCCCGATGTTGTAGAGTATGCCCATAAAAACACACGCCCGGGTGCCACGCCGGAAGAAAATGCTGTGCAGCTGTATTACGCCGTCCGCGATGATTTTACCTATAATCCCTACAAAATTGACCTTCGCCCTACGGGCTTGAAAGCTAGTGATTTGCTCAAGCGCAATTACGGTTATTGCGTCGAAAAAGCTGTCCTGCTGGCGACTGCTGCTCGTGTGGTGGGGATTCCGACGCGGCTTTCATTCTTCAATGTTCGCAATCACATTGCTACCGAAAAAGTAGAACGTATGCTCCAAACAGATTTGCTCGTCTTTCACGGTTGCACGGAATTGTGGCTTTCCGGGCGTTGGATAAAGGCTACGCCTGCTTTTAATGCTGCTTTGTGTACGAAATTAAATGTTCCCACGTTGGAGTTTGACGGCAAAGAAGATTCTATTTTTCAGCAGTTCGACCACTCAGGAAACGTGTTCATGGACTATGTACACGAGTACGGCGCATTTCATGATTTACCCTACGACCTCTTTTTGAGCGAGCTTTTGAAGCACTACGGCGCGGTTATCAATGATGCAACATTGGCAAAAACCGGCTTGATAATAGACCTGAACGCTCTTGTCGCCTGAAAAAAATGGAGTACGAACGCAAGTTCGTACCTATCCGTGTGCCAGAACTTTTGATAATCACCTAACAAAATAGTTACCATATTTTTACTAAACGTTCAATCAGTAAAAACAATGACAACAACCGAACAACGCCCTAAAGCAGCTTTGAAACAAGGCGGCCTCAGCAAATACAAAATCAGCGCTAAAGTAATGCGATTTTTGCTCAATATTTATTCGCCGTATTTCGGTGCCGGCGTGAAAGTGCGTACTATTAGCGATGATTTCCGTTTTGTGCGCGTAGAGATGCCGCTTCGGTGGTACAATCGCAACTATTTCCGAACGCACTTTGGCGGTTCGCTGTATGCCATGACTGACCCGTTCTATTTGTTTATGATTGTCAACAACCTTGGCAAAGACTATGTCGTTTGGGATAAAGCTGCGAATATTCAATTTCGTTCGCCCGGCAAGGGTCGAGTCTGGTGCGAGTTCCGGCTGACGGAAGAGGAAATTGCGAATATCAAAGCCGAGGCAGATGCAAATCACAAAGTCGAACCGCAATTCACGGTAGAAGTTTTTGGCGAAGATGGAAAACTTGTTGCGTCGGTGCTGAAAACGCTGTATGTTCGGCGTGTAGCCTAACGTGTTTTTGGTCTGAAATTTTTCTTCTCCTCGCTATGAAAACCCTCATCGTCTTGTTTCTTCTCGCTTTTGCTTGGTCTGGCACATTTGCACAAAACTCCGCTCCTGCGTGGCGCTTCGTTGGTCCCGAAGGCGGAAATGTCGCGCACATTGCTGCGTGGAACGACACACTCTATGCTGCTGCTGACAACGGGCGCTTATTCCGATCGTCGGATGGTGCTTCGTGGCAGGAAATTACGACGCTGGGGGCATTTCGGACTGCATCGGGGCTATCTTACCAAAATGGTAGCATTCATCTTGCCTTTCTCACACCTGCTTTTCCGTACGATGACTTTGGTGGAAGTGTATATTTAGTGTCTTCAACGAATGCAGGCGTAACGTGGTCACGTTTTCTTACGGGCGCGGGATTTACTCTTTCGAGTGCTCCGAATATAGTGGGTATTGTTGCTTTGAGGCAACAATACATTGTTGCGAGTTTTCAAGGAATACTACGGATTCGATATGATGCCGCAACGTATCCGCAAGTTATTTCGCGTGACACGATCATTTCCACAAGAACACTTTCGAGCATTGCCGGGCGAGGCAGAATAATTCTTGCCGGCACGAAGGATTCTGTGCTTTATTGCTCACGCGATAGCGGTGCAACATGGCAACAAATCACGCTTGGTTTCGCTCCTCGTGCGTTTGTAGTGGTCAACGATTCTCTTGCTTTTGCTGCTTCTGCCAATGCTATATTTCGCACTCTTGACGGCGGTACGTTATGGCAGCGAACAGCCGCATTGCCATCCGGTATAACTATTCAAAGTTTGGCGTTTGCATATAACTCGCTCTATGCTGCCACGCCGCTTGGTGTGATGCGTTCTCGGACGCTAGGGCAGGATTGGCAAAGCGTGAATACAGGATTGTCCACGCACACTATTTCCGGCATCATTGCGAATGATAGCGCTGTCCTTGCTAACATTCCAACCCTTTCCGGCTTCCATCGCTTCGAGAACGACCGTTTTACGCCTGTTACATTGCCGAATAATCGTCTGCCTACATTTATGGGCGTAACGCAAACGTCGTTTTGGGCGATGAGCAGTGATAGCGTTTTATGGCGTTCTGGAAATGGTCGTGATTGGATTCGCATTGGTGCGTTGCCTAGCTCTGCTCCAAGTGTCTATGCAATCACAGGGCAGTATCAGGACAAAGAGATGTATATTATCAATGCAAAGGGGCTTTTTCGTACTAGCGATTTGGGGCAGACTTGGGAGATGATAAACGTATTAAGCACTGGTTATCTGAATTCACAAAATAACACCTTTGCTATACAAGGGGATACTGTTTGGGTGACGAGTTGTACCAGCATTTTACGGTCAATAGACAAGGGGCGAACATTTCGCCAACTAAGGCTGGGTCAGTATTCCTTAGATGGTTTGTACATTTGTGTCTATAACCTCGCAAACCATCAGGGTATTATCTATGCTAGTGGCGAATTTAGTGGCAATTTTGGAGATAGAGGAGATTGGATGCTTGCTTTATCAAGTGCCAATTTCGATAGTGTAGGATCTGCAAAATTTGATTATCAGTCGCAATCACGCTTTTTGGCTTCACGTCGCGGTGAATTATTACGAGGAGAACGATTAACACGACTTGTCGAGTACCTCCCCTCAAACAGCACATGGCAAAGTTTCCCGCCCATACCCCTCACCACAGCAACTATGAGCGCTTTAGGCGCAAATGGCAAAAACGTCTTTGTCGGCACAAATAGCGGTTTGTTTGTGTTCAATGCCGTTGCTACGTCGGTGTCGGGGAGCAAGGAACGTCTGAATCCTTTCGGCGCAGTACAATTACACGCTTTTCCTAATCCTGCCTTTGGTGATGTTGTCCTCAAAACATCACTTTCCCGGAGAACGACGCTTCGGCTGAGCATTTTCGATGCCTTGGGGCAAGAAGTGGCGCGGCTTGCCGACGGAGGCGACTATGAAGCGGGCGAACAAGAATTTGTCTGGTCTCCTGAGGGAGTCGCAGCAAAAAGTGTTTCGCAAGGCGTGTACGTAGCACGACTGCAAGCGGGAACAACGGTGATGACAACAAAAATTCTGCTCGTGAGGTAATCTGTTTCTTTTTTTTTGCTAACCAATCGTTTAATTTCATTCACTCTTCGGAGGCAACTATGGCGCATCTTCCATCCATCCCGCAAATGCTTTTGCCCGTGATGCTCACGCTCCGGCGCGGCAACCCGCCTGTGAAAGAAACATTTTCTCTGGAAGCAGTCTTTTCCGATGTTGCGCTTGAGGCAGCAAACATCAAGGCATATTCAGCGTTCTGCGGCTTTCAGAATAGTCGGGACTTTCCCACAACATGGCTCTATTTGCTTGCGCAGCGGGCACAAATCGCGATGATGCGCGATGCGAAATTTCCGCTTGCAGCGCCCGGAATGGTGCACCTGACGAACTCCCTCGAAATGCTGCAAACACCTGACGTAGCGCAGCATGTCACGCTCACATCATCGGTGACGATAGAAGGCAAGGCATCCGGCTCTCTTTTTCCGCAATTTGTCGTCGAAGTTCGCCAAGGTTCAACGCCTGTGGCTGTCTGCAAAAGCGGCTACATCGCAAAACGCGGCGGCGAGAAGTCTGCGGACAAAAGCGGTGCAGCTAAAGAAATAAGTAAGGATGCAAGCGCTGTACAGCCTGATTTTACGCCCGCCAAAGATGCCGGAAAAAT
>JANYDO010000526.1 GCA_025363605.1 Candidatus Kapaibacterium sp. | reverse complement strand
TGCAAGGTGAGCAGAAGCGCATTATTTGTGGGCTGGTGATTGATGTGCCATTCGGTTGTGAGCGGTGTGGGGTCTCGCACGGCGACGGTGGTAGCGGGTGCGTCGAGGACATAGAGACCGCCGCTTGTGCCGATGAAGATGGATTGGTTGTTGGCGGCAAAGGAATTTACGGTGATATTGTTAAGTCCGTTGGTAGTATAGGAATTCCAACGTTGTCCGTCAGGAGAGCCTTCCACAAAACCACGTTGAGAGATGCGTAAAATCTCATTTCGGCGTATTATTACCTGCGCAATATCCCGAGTCAGAATTTGCCATGTTTCTATGCTCTGAAAACCATATAATCGGAACAAGTCAGTAGCTACAGTAAAACTGGTGTAAAAATCGGAAGTAATTGCGCAATATAACCCCTGACGAAACGAAATGATATTAGCTACGGATCTTGATACACTACTACCAAGCAAATTTTCCTCTTGCCATGTATTTCCTCCGTCCGTTGAGCGTAACAGCACTGCCGGGCGTATAGAAGGGTACTGCGTCAAAATAGAAGAGGCGTAAATCGTATCGGCAACAATACCAAATTCATAAACTGCTCGACCTTGTAGCCAAGCTGGTCGCCAAGAACGCCCACTATCTATTGAATGATAGATACCGTTAGTTGTGGCAACATAATGAACACGCTCATTTTCAGTTGCCATAATTTTACCAAAACTCACGCCACTGGGTATTATACCAATTTGCTGCCAATCACGTCCATTCTGTGAGCGCCAAATATTGCTGTCTGTGAGAGCAAACAAAAAGGTAGGAGTAGCACGTAAATTTACACTACGACCATTTGGGAATGTGAACGATGATAAACGAGTATTTTCTACACGGAACCACGTTCCTCCGACAAGTGTAAATGTCGCACTATCATGCGCAACAATACCGGAAATACGCTGCGTCGAAAGACCTTCATTCACTGCTTGCCACGTATTACCTGAATCCGATGATTGGTAAACACCCACGTTTGTTGCAGCATAAAGTCTGCCACGTGCAAATGTGATACTTTGAATCGTCGTATTGGGCGGAATGATACCAGTTTGTCGCCAGAACAAGCCATTGTCAGTAGAATAAAAAATTGCTGTAGTGCTGGTAGCAAAGAGTGTTTTTGAGTTTACTACTGCCAAAGCCTGTGGAATGAAATCTGTGCCAATACCTATCCAAGAGACTCCTCTGTTGGTCGAGCGAAGAAGCTGGAAATTACGTGACCCCACATAAATAGTTGAATCTGAACTCGCTATACCTGTGAGCGTTGCAGATGTGAGTAAGACACGCCCACTTTGCGCACTTGGAAAATCACGCTCTCTGATGCCATCCTTATCAACCGAAATCAGTTTTGAGCCGCTTATTGCCATACTTTGAATTTTTTGCTGGTACCCAGAACCAAAATTCCGAAAGGCTGATACCCCGCCATTCGTCGAAAAAATAAACCACATACCAAATACATCGTCGGTTGGGAAAATAGGCGATGCATACGTCACAACAACTCGTCCTGAAGAAGCCGCCAGACCCAGTGCTCCTCGTGGCGCACTGAGCGCGTTCATCTGCGTCCACGATGTACCATCAGTCGAACGGAAAAACGCTCCACTTGCGGCGGCGGCATAGAGCGTGTCGTTTGCAGCGGCAATATGAATAATATTCCCCCCATTCGGTCCAAGATACCGCCACGCAGCACCAGCACTCTGCGCCGAAAGATGCTGCATAGCAATTCCAAAAAGAAAGCAACACGCACCGACAAGTCGGACACAACGGCACGTTACGGTATAAGTTGAGAATGATTTCACGGTAATAGTGTGAGGTTGTACAACGTCGTTATTCTGCTCACCATCAAGATAGAAAATTTTCGCTCAAAAGCAAGATTTCGAGCGCGGAGAATGCGGGGCGCAAGATTTGATAAGCCTTTCGGTGGTTTTCCTTTCAAAAAAAATACTGCCTAAAAACGGATAATAAACCACGACCATCGCTCTGTCGTAAGTGCTTTACTTGTGGATTGTTTCAAAAAATGAAAATATTCGTACTCCGTATTATTTTTGGACAATCTTTACTATATTGCCTCTGAGAGAGGTACAGTGCATATTATCAAAAATGGGATAGAATTTCATCGTCTCGGCGATGTGTGTGCAAAAAGCCGCTAGTGCTATGAGTCATTGTGCAAGTGTACCTCTCGAATTCACGCTATTTTTTACCCACATTCCTATCACCAGGAGGGTTTATGAACCGCAGATACGCGATTATCGGGGCAATAATGCTGTTGTGTGTTTTTGGAGGAAATACGCCGACATTTGCCCAAACGAAAGATACCGTAGCGAAAGGTACCGTAGCGAAAGATACCGCCAAATCGCTTGAAGCGTTTTCGCTCGAAGAATTGCTGAATGTAGAAATTGTTACCGCCACAAAAACGGCGGTCAAACTGACGGATGTGCCAGCCGCGAGTTCTGTCATCACGCGGCAGGATATTTTGCGCTATGGCTATCGCAATCTTGCCGAGGCGCTTGCCCGCTCGCCCGAAGCATACACGCACTTTGAGGGCAATAATTCCAGCGTAGATTTTCGTGGCTTCTTTGCCAATAACGTTGCCCGTAGAACGCTCTATCTCATCAATGGGCATCGCATCAATGACCGCTTTCACTTTGGCGATTTTTACCCCGATGTCATCGGCGATTTGCAGGACGTAGAGCAGATTGAGATTTTGCGCGGTCCCGGCGCAGCGCTCTATGGCAGTGTCGCCATGCTGGGAGTAGTGAACATCATCACGCGCGATGCGAAAAACCAAAAGGAACAAACAAATTGGGATATGAGCGCTACTGCCGATGAATTCGGTGCCGGCGGATTAGTGACGAAATATCAATTCGGTATGCGCCATAAATTTTCCGATAATGTCTCGCTCTCGGCAAGCCTGTACTGGTATAGCGGCGAAAGCGTGTACGATTCGCGCACAGCAAGCACTTCGCGTCCTTGGGCGAGTCTTGACTCTCGCAATGGTGCTGGCATCTATAACTATGTGGAGCGTACCGATGCGTACTTTGATTTGCCTCGCACTACTATTAACGGCTTTAGTAGCCAGCGTTTCACGGGCGGTACACAGCTTCCGAGCTATAACGTGCGGTTGAATGTCGGCGATTTTACGTTTGGTAGTTCGCTCCATACTCGGCTTGGGTCGTGGATTCCGCCCAAAGACAACGCCACGCCGAATCATCCCGATAACGTCCGCTCTTGGGGAACGCACGACGTATTTGCAGAGTGGAAACCGACCGGAGAACTGAACAACCTTGATATTATGGTTCGTGCAAGCTATAATGTCAACACAAACCGCGAAACCGAGGACTTTAGTCTCACGGATTCCATTCGTGGTGCAAATGGTATCGGTACGTCGTCGTTGAACGCAGGGCGTATTCCCGGGCAGTTTAGCAATGCCAATATTTTTGTGCGCGACAATCGAACAGGACGCTTTATACAATACATCAACTATATTGATCGTACGCAGCTTACCGATGACGCAGCGCGGCGCAATGGCGGCGGCTCGCTCTTCAATTACGCCGGAGTGGATAAATCTTTCGGTTTGGAGGGGCAAATAGCACCGGTGAAAACAAAAGAATTATACGTTTCACTTGGTGGCAACTACGAAAACGCCAATTATGAAAACCTACAATGGTTCTCGCACCGCAACGGGAATTTTATCGGCTGGGCACCGGGTGGTGGTATTTACGACAAAGGTTTCTACTTTGGGCTATGGGCACAAGCAATTTGGACACCCATTGAGGCACTGACTGTCACAGCCGGTGCGCGATATGATTACCAAAATGTCGGTGATGTCGGGCGGCAAATCGGACGTGACCTCCGCTATGACCGCATTGTGAGCGGCGCGGACACAAGCTATTTACCCTTCCGTGTTACCAACCGCGTCGCACAAGACTTCACACCACGTGTGGCGCTGAATTATCACTTTAGCAAAGATGCTAATGTGCGACTTGTTTTTGCACAGGCGTTCCGCGCCGTGCCGCCGCAAGAAGTTATCCGTCTTCCACGCGACCCCGTCACAGGCGATATTCCCAATGCGGAATCAGAGAAAACAAATAATGTGGACGCAATTTTTTCTTTCAAACCCACAGATAACCTCAGTTTGACGGTCAATGGCTTTTACATGGATGGGAATGTAGTATATTCGTTTGCTCCGGCAACGCAAAATTTCAATCGCGGAAGCGGCTGGACAAATATTGGCGGTTCGATAGCAGCAAATCTGATCTTGCAAAATGGTTTAGAGGTATGGGCAAATGCGACGTACTATGTGCTGGGACGCTCCAGCGACACGTACAATTTTATGCGAGATTGGAAAGATACCACCACTAGCGATGGTACGCCCGTAGCACCATATCTACCGAACCAGCGTTTGCCGATTGATTCACCGACGCTGCTTGCAAAAGCAGGTGCATCATACCTTTTCCCTTCGCAAACGTCTATTGCTGCCGAATTGTACTATAATGGTTCTATCCAAATTCTCACGCCGACCAATAATAATCTCGGCGAACTCACGCCCGTTCCTGCGCGTGGTGGTACGGCAGGTGTCACATTCGATACGCGAAATTATGTGCAGTATCAGATACCAAGCAGTTTCGCTATGAATCTGAGCATTCGTCAAGACTTAGAGCCACTTGGCATGAAAGGCTTTTTTATCTTGGCAAAGGCTCGTAATCTCTTGGGTACGGATGTATGGGGTGTTCTGCAAATGGATGCACAAGGCGCATGGAACAGCAACACCTATAACCGCCCGAATCAGCTCCCTGACTTCGGTCGGCAGTTCTATGTGCAAATTGGTTACACGATGTAAGAACAGATTTATGAAATAAGCATCTGGACAGTGATTCTTGGAACACAGACAAGAGTGTCTGTGCCACCGAAGCCAGTTCCCATGCCGTAGCACAGACTGAGCGCCGCGCTCATCCTGTCTGTGTAGATAGTTCAAGATAATTTCATTCAACACCTTACACGAACCACATTCCGCTTCACGTAGCGGAGTGTGGTTCGTTTGTTTTCTACTGAATATGTTTATTCGTCCTCATGCCGCTGCAAACTGTTATGCCCACAATTCCAAAAATTGTATCTGTTCTTTAGTACAATTTTTCCGTAGATTTGCCTTTACCCAATCTTCTATTTTTACGGGAAAGGTCGTTTATGACTTCAGCACCACAAGAAGCGACGCTTCAATCGAAAGCACCGCTCTCCGCACCACCACTCACCGAGTCTTCGGCACAGTCCGCGTCACGCGCTACGCCGAACGATGTACAGCACAACGCAAGCAAGCAAAACTCCCGTACAACATTTTATATCGCTTTTACCGCTGTCTGCCTTATTTGGGGTTCGACCTATCTCGGTGTGCGCTTTGCGATTGAAACGCTGCCACCGCTTTTGATGGCGGGCGTACGCTTTACGATTGCAGGCTGCATCATGTTTGCATGGGCGCGTAGTTCAGGAGCTGCCATGCCGAAATGGCAGGAATGGCGCTCTGCATCTATCGTCGGAGCGATGCTGGTAACATTTTGTAATGGCGCGTTCACACTTGCTATGGGGCGCGTTCCCTCCAGTCTTGGTGCGCTCGTGGCAACGTCATTACCAATTTGGATGGTGTTGCTGGATTGGCTTCGCCCGGAGGGGAAACGACCCACAACAGGCGTAATGGTCGGCATTGCGCTTGGTTTTAGCGGAATTGTTGTGCTCGTGCAGCCGTGGCATTTCTTTATGCAATCGTCGGGCGGTGCAAGCAGCCATCCGCTTGATATGATTGGTTTTGCGCTAATGTTTTTTGGAACAATTTCGTGGGCTGTCGGCTCCATTTATGCTCGCCACGCCACACTTCCCGCGTCGCCCCGCATGACGACTGCTGTGGAGCTGCTCGTGGGTGGCGTGATTATGCTTGTCATTGCGATTTTCGCCGGAGAAGTTTCGCAGGTGCATCTCGATAAAGTAAGCCTCAAATCGTTTATGGCGTTTTTGTATTTGATTGTCTTTGGCTCTATTGCTGCCTTTAGCGCGTACACGTGGTTGTTGCAGAATGTTTCGACAGCGCTGGCATCGTCCTATACCTATGTTAATCCGGTGATAGCAATGCTTCTGGGCGCAACACTCGGCGGCGAAAGCATTACTCCGAGCATGATTTCGGCAATGATGGTGATTATTCTGGCGGTGGGCTTAATTGCGAAGTATCGAACGCCAAGCGCTTCGCAAATTCGTGAGCAATAATTTTTCGGTAAAATCTTGTAAACAAGGCAGCATGCTGCCTTGTTCCTCATACCGAATTGCTGTCGGTCAAGAACTTCGCAGCGTAAGTACCGTCCATTTTTGTTCAAGTAGAGACCTGATTTGTCACGTCTCTACTTTTTTTTTCTCATACCAAAAAAATTCTCTAAATTCAGGGAAATATACAATACTACAATGCTTCGTAATGCCCGACATAACGACCACCGCGCAACCATGAACAAACCACGCTTCCGACAAAAAACGTCATCCTTTCTGCGCAGCATAGCGCTTATCTTCTGTCTGCTCGCGCCTTTTGGAGCGCACGGACAAAGTACGCTCCCGCCTGCTCTCAAATCACTTCTTGCGCAAGCGCAGACTGATACCGTCGGTGTGCGAGGGCTTGCAGAACTCCGCGCGGACTTAGCGTCCATTATGAACGATTCGTTGCTGAATAGCGCATCGGTAGCGCTCTACGTGACATCACTCAAGACAAAAGAAGTTCTCTTTTCGCAAAACGAGTTGAAGGCAATGGTTCCGGCATCGAATATGAAAATTATTTCTTCCGCTGCCGCAATGGACTATCTCGGTGCAGATTTTACCTACACGACGACGCTTTTTCTGGATGGTCTGCTCAAGAAATCAAGCGGTGAATTTGTCGGGAATGTGATTATTCGCGGTGCGGGCGACCCCTCGATGTCCACCTATTTCTACGACGACCCGCTTTCGATTTTGCGCCAGTGGTGCGGAGTATTGGATTCGCTTGGCGTGCGCTCTATTCGTGGGAATTTGGTAGGCGATGATTCCTATTTTAGTGATGACCCGTGGGGACAGGGCTGGTCGTGGGATGATTTCCCGTACGCATTTGCATCCCAAATCTCAGCGCTTTCCTTTAACGATAACAAAGTAGATGTTGTCGTCAAGCCTGCTTTTTCTGTCGGGCAGCCTGCTGAAATCAAGGTTGTCCCGCCCACAAACTATGTCAATGTCGTGAATACCGTCAAGACCGTTCCGCGCGATTCCGCCGCATCGGTCAGCGTTACGCGCCAGTCCTACTCGAATATCATTTACGTTTCCGGCACGATTGCTGCCGACACAAGCGAGAGTGCCGCACGCACAACGTCGGTTGCAGTGGATAATCCGACACTTTTCACGGTGTCGCTGTTCAAAAAAATGCTTGAAGAGCAAGGAATAGTCGTGCGTGGCGGTATGTTCGATGCGAAGCAGTGGGGCGATAAAATCGCCTACGCCGAAATGCGTCCCGTCTGCTACCACACTTCGCCGCCACTGAGAGACATTGCCCGCATCGAAAATACCATCAGCCATAACCTTTGCGCCGAGCAGATATGGCGTACTGCTGCAAAGGAATTTAGCGGGAAAGGCAATGCAGACAAAGCTGCCGATATGACGCGGCAGTTTGGCGTAAAAAGCGGTGTTTCCTTCAAAGGCGCTTCGCTCTCGGACGGTTCGGGACTATCGCGGTTTAATCTCATTTCGCCGAAGCATATTTCGGACGTTCTTACGGCAGTCTATTCCTCAAAAAACCGCACAGCTTTTATGCGCTCTCTGGCAGTGCCGGGCGAGCGCGGAACGCTGCAAAACCGCTTAAAAGGAACCATTGCCGAAAAAAACCTCAAGGCAAAGACCGGTACGCTGACCAATGTTTCCGCTCTCTCCGGCTACATCACCACCCGCGACCAAGAGCCGCTGGTGTTCTCCATGATGTTCAATGGTTATACGCTTCCGGCAAGCGTTGTTCGCGCTTTTCAGGATATTATTGTCTTGCATTTAGCGGGCTTTGCACGGAAGTAATGGCAACAATCAAATTTTGTACAAACTGTATTCCTCACTTTTCCCTGAACCATTCTCTATGACTGAAACCCCAGAAGCCTGTGCATTGCTTGATTTCGACCGAAGCAATATGTTTGAAGTTTTGAAAAATTTCCCGATGCAAGTGCGCAAAGGTATTTCCATTGGCTCCACTGCGCCGTATTTCCACGATTCTTCGCGTTTTCCGCTCTTGGTATTCTCCGGTATGGGCGGCTCGGCAATCGCAGGAGACTTGCTTCGATGCACCCTTCAGGGCTATGGCGCTGATGATTTTGCGGTCATTGTAAATCGCACTTACGGCTTGCCAAGCGGCGTGAACAGCAACACGGCGTTTATTGGCAGCAGTTATTCCGGCAATACTGAAGAGACGCTTGCAGCCTACCGCGCGGCGCAGAGCAAGACCAAGCGTCTTCTTTGCATCGCTACGGGCGGCGAACTCAAAAAACGCGCCGAGGCTGATGGTGTACCGCTTATCACGATTCCGGACGGCTTGCAGCCACGCTGTGCTGTCGGCTATTCGTTTTTGCCCGTGCTGATGACGCTGCTTGTGCATGATGCCATTGGGCGTGATGCAAGCGCCGCTATTTTTCGCGCTCTTCACACCCTGCCGGAATTTCTGGATGCCAAAGCGCAAGAATACGCGCAGCCCGACGCAAGCAATCCCGCTTTTGCGCTCGCCGAGCGCCTTCGCGGTACAATTCCCGTGTTTTACTCTTCTCCTGTCTTGGAAGCGGCGAATTTGCGTTGGCGCGGACAAATTCAGGAAAACGGAAAGCATCTGGCGTTTGGTAACATAGTGCCGGAGATGAATCACAACGAAATCAATAGTTGGGTTCTGCCCGGCGACCTGACAAAGCGCTTCAGTATTGTCTTCTTGCGAAATCCTGATGCGCAGAGCCGCATGACGGTGCGATTTAATGCAACAAAAAATATCCTTCAAGACCGCGTAAAGAATTTTATCGAAATTCATGCAGAGGGCAGCAATCTGTTTGAGCAACTGTTCTCGCTTATCTATCTCGCAGACTGGACAAGCTACTGGCTTGCGCTTTTGAACGATCAAGACCCAACTACAATTGACGATATTTTGGCACTTAAAGCCGCCATGACTGCTAATAGCTAAAAACGTTTCTACTCAAAAGCACCTCTATGCGCCCAAACATTGAACATCATTTCTTTCACCGCAGCACGAGCAAGAATTCCCGTGCTGCGGCGACTAGCGTTGTGATGCGACTTGTACGGGTGGCGTTGGTGTTCTGTGCGCTCATAATGGCGTTGCCGAATAGCTCTTTTACTCAAACGCGGCAGCCTCAAATTGGTCGTCAAGACTGGGTTGCTGTGCCCGTTTCTCCTGCGCCGGACGGCGTACCGGATTATTGGTTGGAAGCATTTTTTCTACCTGCTAACCCGCGTTACGGCTGGATTGTGGGCTTTTACCGTCGAACACTTTTTACCACCGATAGCGGGCGCACGTGGACACGCTCACAAATTTCTGGACGACTTTCCTACAATCAAGGCGATTTCCGCAATCACTTGGAAGGCGTATGGTTTCCCGATTCTACGGTTGGCTATGCGACTGGTCCGGGCGGTGTATTCAAGTCCGCCGACGGTGGGCGAACGTGGCGCGATATTACGCCGCTTCAGTTGAACGGTATCGAATCCCGCACATGGGGCTGCCACTTCACGCACCGTGACTCCGGTGTAGTTCTTTCCGGCGGTTGCGGCGACCAGCAACTTTTCTTGCGCACCACCAACGGCGGCAATACATGGACAGTTTCTGCCGGTCCCGACGATGATTCCGGACTAAGCGATGCTATTATCTATTCCTCCAAAGGCTTAGGATATGCGGTGTCGAGCGGGCAGATTTTTCGCACACTGAACGGCGGCTTATCATGGAGTCCCTTTGCAAATTCCTATCCAAGCACCACCCGCGTTGGCAAAGTATGGCAAGAAGACCTTTCTATTAGCAACCGAACATTTCTTGTTCCATACTCAGGAACGAGCTGCGGCGGAAGCGGCGGCGGCGGCGGTATGCGCACTTCGGTCAATGGAGCGCAGACGTGGAGCGAGTTTGCGACTGGTCAGCCGATGTTCGGGACGTTTTTGCTGAATGATTCTATCGGCTGGGCTGCCGGACTGAACGCCGCAGCATACTACACCAACAATTACGGCAAAACGTGGGAATTACGCAACTGCGGCATTCCGCCCGGTGCTGACCTTGACGACTTGTATTTTGTGAACGATACGCTTGGTTTCATTGTTGGCGAGGGTGTGTATCGCTATGTGCCGCCGTCGGAGCGCGAATTGCGAATTAAACCCATTCCGCCTTCGCCGTTTTATTGTCAGGGCGATAGCGTCGAATTGCGCGTATCCAACGGCTTTGCGCAATATCGTTGGTCAAACGGTGCGACGACCGCTTCAATTGTTGTTCGGCAAAGCGGCACGTATCGCGTGATTGCTACGGTGTACGATTGCGTGAGCCTGTCCGATTCGGTGCAAGTGACCTTCCTTCCGCGTCCCGAAGCTCGTGTCAATTTATCCGGTCCGCCCCGCGCTTGCGAAGGCACGACCATTCGTCTTACCTCCGATCTGCAAACGCCGGACTTTGGCTATGAATGGACGGACGGGCGCACCATACTGAGCCGCACAACGAGCCTTGATGTGACGCGCTCCGGCGTTTATACGCTCTCTGTGCGCAATCCCAACGGCTGCGTGGCGAGTTCTTCTACGACAATTACGATTTTCCCACGCCCGAATACCGATATTGTCTCGTTGCGGCAGATACGGTTTTGCATTGGCGATAGTGCCGTGCTGCAAGCTCCTGCGGGCTTTGTGCAATATCGTTGGACGGACGGCGTGCGGCGCAATATTGCTTCCACTCGGCAACTTGCTACGCGCTCATCCGGCGCATACAGCGTCGAACTCACGGACAATAACGGCTGCGTTTGGACATCGAACACCATCAATTTGCAAGCACTCGACTTCGGGAAGCAGCTTTTCGTACAATCTACAACGGGCATCTTCCAGATGGACACAACGGGTTTGAACCGTGTGACCTGCGCCAATCTTGTCTTGCAGAATGTAGATTCCGTGCGGACAGTGGTGATGAATACGATACCGATTGTGCGAAATATCGAATTTTCGCTTGCTCTGAGTCAGCTTCCGCTTGTCGTGCCGCCGCTTTCTACGCGTCGTCTGACGGTGTGCTTTTCGCCAAGGGATTTGGGAACGCGGCGAGACACCATTTTCGTTGAGGATTCCTGCGGTGCTGTGGCTATACCGCTTGTAGGCGAAGCCGTCTCGAACAACTTCGCGGGAGAATCGCGCTGCTCGACGCGCGTGATTTTGCGAACCGTTGGCTCGCAAGTCCTCGCCGCTGCGCAATCGCAGTTGCCTAAGATAGAAGTAGTGCGCCTTGCAGACCCGAAGCCGAATCCTGCTTCCAGCGATGTCGCGCTTCTCGTGGAGCGATTCCTCGACCCACTCACCGCCGAACCCGTTAGCGCTCGCTGCATCCTGAAAGACATTTTGGGTAACACTGTTGCCGAAGGCGAATACGTGGCGCAAACTCGCTTTTCGGAAGGCGCATGGCAATACGAGCGCGGTGAATATCGGCTTCAAACGCAGCACGTTCCCTCCGGCGCATATATGCTGATTGTGCAGACGGCGCAAGGCGTGGCAGCGCTTCCGGTGGTTATTCAACGATAATAATTTCGGGTACAAAGGGACACGGATTAAACGGAATATCGGGATTTGCATGGATACTTTTGGGGTAATGCTCCCAAATCTGTGGAAATCTTTTTTATCCGTTCAATCTGTGTCCCAATCTTCTCAATCTTTCTTTTTCATAATGGACAAGAACAGCAAAATATACGTTGCCGGACACCGAGGTTTGGTCGGTTCGGCAATCGTTCACAAACTCACCGAACAAGGCTTCACCAACATTCTCACGCGCACATCACAAGAACTGGACTTGCGCCGTCAAGCAGATGTGGAGCGCTTTTTCGAGGCGGAGCGTCCCGAATATGTGTTCGATGCAGCCGCGAAAGTAGGCGGTATCTATGCCAACAACACGTACCGCGCTGATTTCCTCTACGAAAATCTTGCTATTCAAAACAACATCATTCATTCTGCCTACCGCTTCGGCGCAAAGAAACTGCTCTTTTTGGGAAGTTCGTGTATTTATCCCAAACTCGCACCGCAGCCGCTCCACGAAGACGCTTTACTGACCGGTCCCTTGGAGCCGACGAATGAGCCGTATGCTATCGCCAAAATCGCGGGAATCAAGCTCTGTGAGGCTCTCTACGACCAGTACGGCTTTCAGGCAGTTTCCTGTATGCCGACCAATCTCTACGGACCAAACGACAATTTTGACCTCACAACCTCGCACGTGCTTCCGGCACTCATTCGCAAGTTTGTCGAGGCGAAAGAGTCGGGCGCAAACGAAGTCGTGGCGTGGGGTACGGGCGCACCGCTCCGCGAGTTCCTGCATTCATACGATGCGGCGGATGCTATGATTTTTTTGATGAAAAATTATGATGGACGTGATTTTTTGAATATCGGCACAGGCGAAGACGTGAGCATTAAAGCGCTTACAGAGATAATTGCCGAAATTGCCGGCTTCACTGGCGCAATCATGTGGGACACAACGAAACCTGACGGTACGCCGCGTAAACTCATGCACGTCGGCAAACTTCATGCGCTCGGCTGGCGGCATAGTATCGCCCTCCGTGAGGGAATTACAAGCGTTGTGGCGTGGTATCTGAACGCTAGAAAGGACGGGCGTTATGTCTAATGCAATGTCTCCCAATCCAATGCTCAAATGCGCCCATCTTTCTATGGAAAATAGCGGTGATTTCGTCATTGACGATGCTCTCGCCGACCCGCATTTTAACGCGCTCGGCTGGGAAATAGACCGCATTCCGTGGCGACGCGAAAATGTGGACTGGAGCGCGTATAACCTCGTTCTTATCCGCACTCCGTGGGATTATCAGCAAGACCCGACGGCATTTTTACAGACGTTGGAGCGAATTGCCAAAAGCGGAACGATTCTGCAAAACCCGCTCCGCATCGTGCGTTGGAATATGGACAAAACGTATTTGCGCGACCTCGAAGGTGCGGGCGTGAAGATTGTGCCGACGCTTTGGGGTGAGGCAAGTTCGGAAATGCCCATTAAATCGTGGTTTGAAGCGCTCGGTACGGATGGAAACACGGATGAAATTGTCATCAAGCCAACCGTCAGCGCCAATGCCGACCATACGTATCGCGTTCGTCCCGAAACCGCCGAGTCGCTTCTTCCCGTGCTGCACGAGGTCTTTCGGACACGCAATTTCATGATGCAGCCCTTTCTTCGCGCTGTACTGACCGAAGGCGAATTTTCGGTGTTTTACTTCAACGGAAAATTTAGCCATGCGATTATCAAAACGCCCGCAAGCGGTGATTTTCGTGTGCAGGAAGAGCACGGCGGCGACATTCGCGAGGCGCAAAAAGACGCGACACCGCATTATGACGCACTTTTGGCATATACGGATACCGTTATGCAAGCTCTTAAACAGCTCAAATTTGGTTCGCCCATGTACGCGCGGGTAGATGTGGTGAGGCTTTCCGATTATGGCAAGCCCGAAGAATTTGCACTGATGGAACTGGAACTTATTGAGCCGTCGCTATACTTACGCACGAGCGAAGGCGCACCGCAGCGCTTTGCGCAAGCCGTTCACGATTGGATGAATCAAAAATGCTAATTATCGCCATCGCATCATTTCTCATTTTGTCCTTTTTGCTATGAAATCCCAACAACAACACTCTCGCGCTAATCTCAATCTGATGAAGCTCCTTTTCAAGCCGCATCCGTGGCACGGCATTGAAATTGGCGATGA
>JANYDO010000462.1 GCA_025363605.1 Candidatus Kapaibacterium sp. | reverse complement strand
TCTTTCTTCTGAGGTGAAATGTCGGTACATACGTGTGCCTTTCGTTGGTTGATGATTCTTGGTCGGATTTGATGCCAAGATAGGCATTTCACCCCACTTTTTTTCATCTTTACGATTCGCACTTACAAGTTGAATTCAAGAAACCAAACTTGCCCCGCTATATGCAGAAATTATCAGTAAACATCCTGACGCTCAACGCAAGTTTCCACCTGCCATTCGAGTATTATTAGAGCAAGTTTCTGCGACGTTGCTTCTCAAACAGAAAGAGGATATCCATGTTTGACACTGAACAACAACAGGTTATTACCACCCTCGACGGCGCAATGTTAGTAACGGCAAGTGCCGGAAGTGGGAAAACAGGCGTTTTAACCGAGCGTATTCGTACACTCGTGCAAGAGCGCACGGGCAAAATTCTTGCACTCACCTTTACCAATAAAGCTGCCGACGAAATGAAAGAGCGCTTGAATATACCGAATCTTGAGGAGCGTGTTTTTATCGGCACTATACACAGTTTTTGCTTAGATGTGCTGCACTCAAGAATCCACGTATTAGGCTTTACGACAATGCCACATATTTTTGAACTGGAGCAAGACCGTTTAAGCATTGTTCGGCAAGTGTTAGAGGATAATCCACTCTTGCAACGGTTTTTTCTTGGTAAATCAGAGAAAGAACAGCAAAAACTGCTCAGGAATTGTTTAGACCTTATCAGTGAGCAAAAGCGTTTGCTCCGAGTGCCGCAAAGCGATGAGATTCAAGCAATGAGCGAGGAACGGCAGATATTATTTCGGGAATATGAAGCCATTTTGACATCCCAAAATGCAATGGATTATGATGATATTGTTCTGAATACACACCGCATATTTACGGAGCGTCCGAGTATTGCGGAGTTGTATCGGCGCATTTATCGATACATTTGTGTAGATGAAGCACAAGATTTGAACTATGCACAATACCAACTTGTGCGGGCTTTGTGCAGCAATGAGCATAAGAACGTGCTTATGGTTGGCGACATAAATCAGTCATTATACGGCTTTAATGGCTCAAAACCGAAATACATGACCGAAGACTTTAAGCGAGATTTCCATGCAGCAGAAATCCGCCTTACGAGGAACTACCGATCTTCTCAAAAAATTGTACAAGCCGCAAACAGCCTTATTCCCAATGCCATGAAGGATGTTGCAATAGCTCTTGAAGGTGAATTTACCGTTGTTTCCTGCGAGGACGAAAAAACTGAAGCAGAGTGGGTACGACGCACAATTCAAGACTTGCTTCAACAGAAAACTCATGCCGATATTCAAGGGGAAATCACGTACGAAAGTTTTGCAGTCTTAGCAAGAAATCGCTATGTCTTAAACCATATTACCGAACAACTTCAAAAACATGAGATTCCTTTCCACTATAAACACGGGAACGCTTTATCAACCTTTGATTCTGATTTGATTCAAGCATTCGACCTTGGAACGCGTGTTCTCATCAACCCTCTGGACAGAATTCACGCAAAACGGTTGTGTGAAATTCTTGGTGTGAACATTGACAGCGTAGATATTCAGCAAAGTAGAAGCGGATTAGATGTATTGCATTCATTTGGTCGAGGCATTTTGCCAGAAAACATCTATGCAGGACTTCACAGGGCATGGAAAATTCTTGAAAAGCATCAGACCGATATTCCCAGCGCTCTTGCAGTTCTCAAAGATAATGTCCAAAATAATCGAACGATGCTGAATGGGAATATGGTCGAAACAAGTGTACAACAGGAATATGCCGCCATCGAAGCAGATATTTGTTCTTGGAAAACGTTGTGGGAGAAATATTGTCGCTCTTCATCGCAAGAACAACGCTCGTTGCAGCATTTCCGCACAGTCCTCGCATTAGGACAAGTGAGTTTGCACGAAGAACAACAAGATGGTGTCGCGCTTGGAACGGTTCATGCGTTCAAAGGATTAGCCGCTGAAATTGTCTTTGTAATTGGTATGAACGAAGGCATTTTCCCTGATTACCGCGCAATAAAAAAAGGCGGACAGGCATTGGCAGAAGAGCGTAATAGTTTATTTGTCGCTTTCACACGGGCGCGAAGAATTTTGTATGTAAGCTATCCGCGCCATAGGTTCATGCCGTGGAATAAGGAGATGTCGATGGCTCAAGAAAAATCCAGTCTTTTGGAAGTCTTTTCAGAGCAAATACACGAAATTACCGAACACGAATGTTGTTAAATTTTCATTATCACACCATGACTAACCAACTCCAACACCCCCTACAATCCCTGCTCCGCGAGCGCATTCTCATTCTCGACGGCGCAATGGGAACGATGATTCAACGCCACAAACTGGAAGAAGCAGACTTTCGCGGCGAACGCTTCAAAGACCATTCGCACGACCTGAAAGGTAATAACGACTTGCTTGTGCTGACGCAGCCCGACATCATCAAGGGCATTCACAAAGAATATCTTGAAGCAGGTGCGGATATTATTGAAACCAACACGTTCAATTCCACGTCGCTTTCGCAGGAAGATTACCACACACCGCATATCGCTTACGAGCTAAACGTAGCGGCAGCACGACTTGCACGGGCAGCAGCAGACGAATACACCGCGAAAAACCCTGCAAAACCCCGCTTCGTGGCAGGTGCTTTGGGTCCACTCAGCAAAACGCTTTCCATTTCGCCGGACGTGAACGACCCGGGATACCGCGCTACCACGTGGGATGAAGTCGTGGCAGCATACACCGAGCAAATACGCGGGCTGGTGGACGGCGGCGCGGACGTGCTGCTCATGGAAACATTTATTGACACGCTCAACTGTAAAGCGTGTATTTATGCGGCTTCGGAGTATTTTCGTGCAAGTGACAAAGCGCTTCCCGTTATGGTTTCCGGCAGCATCGTGGATATGTCGGGACGTACGCTCTCCGGTCAAACAACCGAAGCATTCTGGAATTCCGTGCATCACGCGCCGAATCTGCTTTCGGTGGGATTGAACTGTTCGCTCGGACCCGACCTCATGCGCCCCTTCATGGAGGAAATGAGCCGCGTAGCAACGTCGTTTGTAAGTTCGTATGCCAACGCGGGTCTGCCCAACGCAATGGGCGGCTACGACGAAACGCCGGAGCGCATGGGTGCTTTTGCCGAAGACTTTGTGCAATCGGGCTTTGTGAACATTTTGGGCGGCTGCTGCGGCACAACTCCCGACCACATTCGTGCTATTGCCGAAGCTGCAAAAAATGCACCACCACGCAAACCCGCCACGCGACCACTCTTTATGCGTCTTTCGGGATTGGAGCCGTTTGAGATGAATCCGCAAACAAACTTCGTGAACGTCGGCGAGCGCACCAACGTAACGGGTTCGGCGAAATTTGCGAAACTTATCAAGGAAGAAAAATATGAAGAAGCGCTCGACATCGCCAAAGGGCAGGTGGAAAGCGGCGCACAGGTGATTGACATCAACATGGACGAAGGAATGTTGGATTCGGAAGCCGTGATGGTAAAATTCCTCAATCTCATTGCGGGCGAACCGGACATTTCCAAAGTGCCGATTATGATTGATTCCTCGAAGTGGAGCGTGATTGAAGCGGGCTTGAAGTGCGTACAAGGCAAATCCATTGTCAATTCTATTTCGCTCAAAGAGGGCGAAGAAAAGTTTATCGAATCGGCGCGAAAGGTTATGCAGTATGGCGCGGCGGCAATTATCATGGCGTTCGACGAAAAAGGTCAAGCGGACAATTTCGAGCGACGCATTGAAATTTGCGAACGTGCATACCGTATTTTGACCACCAAAGTCGGCTTTCCGGCGGAAGATATTATTTTTGACCCGAATATTCTGACCGTTGCGACGGGCATTGATGAGCATAATAACTACGCCGTGGATTTCATTCGTGCAACGCATTGGATTAAGCAAAACTTGCCGCACGCAAAGGTTTCGGGCGGCGTGTCGAATATTTCGTTTTCATTTCGCGGGAACGAACCCGTCAGACGTGCGATGCACACTGCCTTTCTCTATCACGCTATCAAAGCGGGCATGGATATGGGCATCGTGAACGCGGGGCAAATAGACGTGTACGACGAAATCCCGAAAGAACTGCTCGAACTCTGCGAAGATGTGCTACTGAACCGCAGAGACGACGCAACCGAGCGTTTGGTAGAGCTTGCAGAGCGCATCAAAGCAGAAGGTGGCGGCAAGGCGGTGGACAAAGAAGATGCCGCATGGCGCAGCGCACCTGTGGGGGAGCGCCTAAAACACGCACTCGTGAAAGGCATTACGGAGTTCATAGACGAAGACACCGAAGAAGCACGGCAGCAAGCGGAGAAGCCCTTGCACGTGATAGAAGGTCCGCTTATGGACGGCATGAACGTTGTGGGCGACCTCTTTGGTGCGGGCAAAATGTTCCTTCCGCAGGTGGTGAAATCTGCTCGCGTGATGAAAAAAGCTGTTGCCTATCTCATGCCATTCATGGAAGAAGAGAAGCGGCGAAGCGGCTCCACGCAAAAAAATAATGGCAAAATCCTGATGGCAACGGTCAAAGGCGACGTACACGACATTGGCAAAAACATCGTGGGCGTGGTGTTGGGCTGCAATAATTACGAAGTGATTGACTTGGGCGTGATGGTGTCGGCAGATAAAATTTTGCAAACCGCCATTGCCGAGAACGTTGACGTTATCGGGCTTTCGGGTTTGATTACGCCGAGTTTGGACGAAATGGTTCACGTGGCAAAGGAAATGCAGCGTCTCGGTATCAATAAGCCGCTTCTCATTGGCGGCGCAACGACTTCGCGGACACATACCGCCGTAAAAATTGCCCCGCAGTTTTCGGGAACGGTCGTACACGTGCTGGACGCAAGCCGCGCCGTGCCTGTTGCCGGAAGCCTTATCAATCCTGAGTTACGGGATAAATTCAACGCCGACATCAAAGCCGAATACGAAAAAACCCGCACGGATTATGCGAATCGGCAATCCGACAAAACCTTGCTTCCGATAGCGGCTGCGCGGAAGAATAAGTTGAATTTGTGGGCGAATGGGGCGAGTAATGGTGCGGTGAAGAAGGTGGAGGAGGCGGCGTGAGAATCCAATCCCTTCAGTTAAAAAACTTCAAGCGGTTTACCGACCTGACTGTCAACGATATTCCAGAAACGGCAAAGCTGGTGCTGCTTATCGGCTCGAATGGATCGGGAAAATCGTGTGTGTTTGACGCATTTGATTGGGTGAAAAAGCATTATACCCTTCTTCCCAATCCTCAAATATCAGAGAACTATTATCGTAAAAAAACGGAGATCCAAGCTAAAGCATCTATTACAATGCAAGATAGCAATGTAACCGAATATGACGATATTCAGTCTGTGCGCTTTGGCAGTCCGTCAGAAAGTAGTTTTCATCGCAAATTCTTCGGTCGCAGCAGCATCCGCATCGTTCCTGAGATTACGAACACTGCAAATCCTCAACTTGTCACCAACGACGGCGACGCACCTGTTTCCTACATTCACAACGATACGCGCTTTATCAACGATATTTTTCGTTACATCGAAGATTTTGACAAAGCCTTGCGCGAACCTGTTTTTCGCGGCGTTCAGGCTGATACCGTGAAAATTTTTCACGATTTTATCGAACCCTTAAATTCCTCGCTTCGAGCAATTTTTGGTGATAATCTTGCAACCACCATTCAGGTGGCTTCTATCCAAGGCGCAACCCCCACAACACCGGCAAAACCTGTCTTTCGTAAGGGTGATGCGCTCATTAACTACGATTTGCTCTCACATGGTGAAAAGCAAGTGTTCATCTTGCTTTTGAATTTCATTGTGCGGAAAAAGTATTATGAAGATTCGATTATCTTCATTGATGAAATGGACTGCCACCTGAACACCGCATTGCAGTTCAATTTGCTGAAAGAAATCGTTACTAAATGGATTCCCGATACCGCTCAACTCTGGACGGCAAGCCACGCGCTGGGTTTCATTGACTATGCACGGAGTTCGGACGAAACTGCAACGATTGATTTTGACTTGCTGGATTTCGATGTGCCGCAAACGCTTGTTCCTGTGCCGAAGGAGAGTATTGAAGCGTACGATATTGCTATTCCAAAGCATCTGCTGGGCAAACTTTTGTCAGACAGAACACTTGTTTTTTGCGAGAATAAGAATGCTATTTTACTGAATTGCCTCACACTCCCACAAACGCTATTCGTCGGCGTGAATAATTCCAATGCAGTATTCCTGAGCATTAAGCACGACAACAGCATACATGGCTTGCGCGACAGAGATTTTCTCACCGATGGCGAAATTACAAGCCTTACAGAGCAATTCCCAAAATATCATATTTTGCGCTACTATTGTTTTGAAAATTATCTTTATCATCCTGATAACATTGCAGAACTAAACATCCCGAACTTCAACAAAGATAAATATATCCACGAACTGACCATCCTGAAAAATCAGCGTAAAGATGTGTTGCTGATGAGTGTGGAACACGCTCGTTCACGCTACGAAGAATTTAAGAACGATGGAGAAAAAGTCAAAGACAAGGATATTACCGACATTGCGCGGGGTTTAGCGAGCGATATTTTTGAAGAATGGTACAAATTCTTTAGCATGAAAGATGGTGTACGTGCATCATTGATGCAGTTGAATCTCAAACAACAAGATCTTGTACAAACATCATGGTTCAAAACACAAATAGCACAAATACTGGAGAACAAAGTATGACCGCCACCCTCACCGCCGCCCAATGAACGGCACGACAACTGGTATATCGGCTATGTGGAAGAACTTCCGGGTGTAAACGTCCAAGAAGCCACAATCGAAGAAGCCCGCGAGAGCTTGCTTGGAAGCCGTACAACTGATTATTAAAAGCAATCGTTTTTTGGCGAACAATCCGATATTTTGAACAACAAAATTTGCCATTCCTTCATCAACTCCCATTTTTGACTCTATGTTCCTTTCTTCTCGCGTCCGCATTGCTCTTTGTAGTATTTTTTCTCTGCTCTGTGCAAGCATCCTTTCCGCTCAAGAACAAGCCGACCTCATCCTCCACAACGCCCGCGTGTACACGGTGGACGGTGCATTTTCCATTGCCGAAGCAGTGGCGGTAAAAAACAGCCGCATTGTGGCAGTGGGAGCATCAAAGGCAATTCTAAAGAACTGGAAAGCCGCACAAACACTGGACGCAAAAGGAAAATTTGTCTATCCGGGCTTTTACGACGCACACGCGCACCTGTACAGCTACGGCAATTCGCTGCAAGTAGCGGATTTGACCGGGACACGTTCTTTCAAAGAAGTGCTGGAGCGACTCAAAGCATTTCGCAAAGCCAATCCTGATAAACGCTGGATTCTCGGACGCGGTTGGGATCAAAACGACTGGGCAGTAAAAACCTTTCCCACCAAAGAACCGCTTGATGCCTTGTTCCCCGGCGTTCCGGTCTGCCTGACGCGGGTGGACGGACACGCGCTTTTGGCAAGTTCCGCCGCTCTTGCGCTTGCCGGAATTACGGAGGAAACCCGCGTGGAAGGCGGCTTGGTGGAAAAAGTCGGTGGTAAGCTAACGGGAATTGTACTCGACAACGCAATGGACAAAGTGTATTTGCGTATTCCCAGCCCGACGGAAAAAGAAGTGGAAGAAGCAATCATTGCCGCGCAGCGCCGTTGCTTCGCCGTCGGGCTGACAAGCGTTGCCGAAGCGGGTGTTTCGCATGAACTCGTAGAAACCTACAAGCGTCTCTATGCTGCGAAGCGTCTGGATATGAGGGTTTATGCGATGCTCACGCCGACCGATGAAAACGTTGACCGCTATTTGCAGCAAGGCGTGTATCAGACGGACTATTTGACCGTGCGCTCCTTCAAGGTGATGGCAGACGGCGCGTTGGGTTCGCGGGGCGCGTGTTTGCTTGAGCCGTACAACGACAAACCAAGCACACGCGGTTTCCTCACGTTTGACCCTGCATGGATGGAACGTTTTGTGCAACGCGTGAGCAAAACGCAATTTCAAGTCAATACGCACTGCATCGGCGACTCGGCAAACCGCATCGTGCTTGACCTCTATGGTAGAGCGCTGGGAATGTTCGGCAGAACCAAACGTTGGCGCATCGAACACGCGCAAGTGGTCACGCGCGAGGACGTACCGAAGTTCCGTGAATTCGGCATTATTCCTTCTGTGCAGCCCACGCACTGCACCTCCGATATGCCCTGGGCGGGCGACCGATTGGGTGCGGAGCGCATAAAAACAGCATATGCTTTCAAAGACCTCTACGAGCAGCGTGGCATTGTTGCGCTTGGCAGTGATTTTCCGGTAGAAGACATCAACCCGCTCTATGGCTTCCATGCTGCGGTTGCACGTCAGGACGCACAAAATAAGCCCAAAGGCGGCTTTCAAGTGGGTCAAGCGCTGACGCGGGAAATAGCACTGCGCGGCATGACGCTCTATGCAGCATTTGCGGGCTTTGAAGAGCAGTTGAAAGGTAGCTTGGAAGTTGGTAAATTGGCGGATATGGTGATGTTGGATGAGGACATTATGACCACTCCTGTTCAGAAATTGCGTAGTGTGAAGGTGCTTGCGACAATTTCGGGCGGAAAGATTGTTCACAAAAAATAGTTCCGTAACATCTGGCGCACGAAACGATGAATAGAACGTGATTTATTTCACCGCCACACATAATTTTCGTAGCACTACATCCATATTTTTGCTACCTTATTCGACGAAATATTTGCAGCAGAGGAAAGGGTAACGCGCAAAGAAGTCTCAGTATTTCGTACTACACGCTATTTTTCCAATACATTCATAAAGGGGTTGATGTATGAGCCTTCCAAGACTTTTTTTTGCCGTCGTGTTTCTCTGCTTTTGTGCGCTCAGTCCCGTGAAGTCTCACCCCGTTGGCGAGGCTATTGGCAACACCGCACACGCACTCAGAACGTGGACAAATACGGCAACCAGTACCTCACACGTCGGAACATTTCTGCTTATCCATAAAGACGAAGTATTTTTGGAAGATGCTGCGGGCAAGGTCATTGCTCTTCCGTACAGCAATCTTTCTGTCGCCGATAGAGCGATTGCAGACGAACACCGTGAGCGGATTCGCACTCTCAATCGTAGCCCTGAGTTCACGCGCCTTGCATTTGCCGCACCAGTCTTGGCGCGTCCGAACGCAATCGTGTACAATGACGCTGCCAGCCTCACTATTCTTGGTATTGGCGGCGTACTGACGCTGATACTGTTAGGGCTGTTTAGTGTGGGAACGCTTCAGCTTCTTCGCAATCGTCGTCTTAGCCTGCGCGTTAGTGTTTATGCAGCTTCTACGGCATTGCTACTGGCATTACTTTTTCTTGTCTCTCCCACTGAGCCGATACACCTTCTCGCGCAAACGCTCAATGTTTATAGCAAAGGTATTGCCTACCCTACGCCTGTGGCGAATATTCGCAGTGTCAAGCTCAATCCGAAAGTTGTTATTTCCAGTACGCTTTCTTCGACCGCACTGTCATTCGATGTGAGTGCCGTGGATAGTATGAAAATTATCAACACCACCACCGACCCTGCGCTCATGGATGCTGCCTTTGCGCCCTACAAGCCCTCAGTAACGACATCGTGGGACGACACCTATTTCTACGCTGCCGGCAATGGAATTCCGGCACAGCATAATATGATGATTGGCATTACTGCGTGGATAGCGCAAGTACCCATTCCGCAGCCGTACACAGGAACGAACAAGTGGTCTATTCCGCTCAAACCGGAATTTGCTGCCAGCCCGCTCAGTATTCGCACCAATTTTATGAAAGGCGCAATCGCTATTGCCGTGAACGGTCTGCCAATTTTTAACGCGCTGAACGCAAGCGGTGAAGACTCGAAAGCAAAAGGCGAACTCGACCAATGGGGCGGACACTGCGGACGCGCGGACGATTATCATTACCACGTTGCGCCACTGCAATTCGAGGCTACATCAGGCTTGAAGCCCATTGCCTTCGCGCTGGATGGCTATGCGGTCTATGGTGGAAAAGAACCCGATGGAACTGCGATGGCGGCACTCGACCAATACCACGGACACGTCGGCGGTAATGGCGTATATCACTATCACGGCACGACGACCTCGCCGTACATGATAGAAGCAATGCGCGGTAAAGTCTCACTCGACCCAAAATCAACAGCACCGGAGAACCAAATTATTCCGCAAGCAATGACCATGCCGCTCCGCATGACTCCTTACCCCATCAATCCCAGTTCGACTATCACCAATCTGACCGCTAATGCCGCCGGAAACGGATATTTGCTGGAATACACAACGGCGGGCAAAAAAGGTTCGGTCAATTATAGCTGGACAGGCAATGGCATCACCGGCTCATACACCTTTACGTTCAATGATGTTGACGGTAAAGTAACCGTGCAAACATTCCAACGATAAAGCACCGTTTTTACCCCGCAAAAAATACTTTCTTAGGACTTTCGCAAACAAACTGGAGTGCGAAGGAAGTTCGCATAAATACTACCTTCGCCTTGTCAACCGAACTTCCGTTCGGACTCCAAAAGAGTATCTTTGCGAAAGCCCTATTTCTTCAATATTTACCTTCAAGGACATGACAATGAATATCACTATTTTTTCTTCCATGAGCAACGTCGTCAGTACGTTGGCAGCAAGCGCACAACGACTAATCACCGTGGCTTTGACGGCTGCTTTGTTTTGTATCGGCGCAATGTCGGTACACGCGCAAACGCTAAACATCATTACGAAAACCACAACAATACAGATGAAAACGACCGATATTGACAGTGCAACCGTCCAAACCACGACGTTCACGATTATCAAAAAAGACAAAACAACGCAAGTTATCGCCATTGCGGATATTCTGCGCATGACCTTTACGCTCCCGACAGGCGTTGCGAATACAAGCAATACGGCAAACTTGGGTAATATTCTGGGGCTTATCAAGGCATATCCGAACCCTGCAAGTGCGACGACAGCTATTGAGTACGAGCTTTCGCAGCCCGCCGCCGTGGAGGCGCAAATTGTGGATGCTTCGGGAACGCTCACCAAAACAATTTCTCTCGGCACACAGCAATCGGGAGCGCAGATGGTACACTGGGATGCAACGAACAATGCCGGTGCGACCGTTGCAAGCGGCTCGTACACGTGCGTTATTCGCACAAGTAACGGCGCGATGATTACGCAAAAAATTATCATTGTTCGCTAAATTTTCTTTGCATCCTTTACTCACACCTTGAATTCAAGCACATCATTATGCAACAATTTTTCTCTCTTGCCCGAACCTCAGGCGTACTCATACTGGCGATGCTCTGTGGCGTTGCCGCAGCGCGTGGGCAAACACTCAACATTTATAGCAAGGGCACGGCAACAACGCTCAAAACATCGGAAATTCGCAGCATCAAGTTTGACAAAAAAATGACCATTCAAAGCGCGACTTCGACGACGGTTTCGTCCTTTGAATTTAGTGCGGTAGATAGCCTGAGCATTGCGACGACAAGCAGTGTTGCCGCCAGTTCTGGCACCTTTACACTTCTGAGTTCTGCCTTTGTCAATAATGGCGAATTGCCCAAAGAATACACCTGCGATGGCGCAAGTGCTTCGCCTCCGGTGAATTGGACGAACGCACCCGCAGGCACGAAGAGCTTTGTCCTTATCATGCACACTGTCGTTGGTCCAACGCCGGGGATGCCGGGTCTTTTCGATACACACACGTATATCATTCTCTACAATATCCCCGCTACAACGACGAGCATTCCCAAAAATGTTTCTGGCATAGGACTGTTCGGTATTAACACCGTCAATGGTAAGACAAGCTATACACCGCCTTGTTCGCAAGGTCCGGGCGCAAAATTGTACACGCTCACCGTGTATGCACTTTCGGCAGAACCCGTACTAACGGTGGCGCAAACCGCCGTCACGCGAGACGTTATGCTTGCAGCTATCAGCAAAACGACGCTTGGGCAAGCCGCTATCAACGTCACCTATACGCGGTAATTTTTCTACAACATTGCCCTGAGAACAACGCGAGCATGAAAAACATCAAGCACATACTGACGATATTTTTCGGGGTTTTCATCATCGTGGGCGGTATCGTCCATTTTGTGAAGCCGGAAATGTATCTTCCCTTTATCCCGGACTTTTTGCCCGCAACTCTAGTCAATTATGCTTCCGGCGCGGCGGAAATCCTTGTCGGCACGTGCGTTTTTATTCCTCGCTTTCGCTCACTCGGCACGCTGGGAATACTTGTTCTCATGGTGGCATTTCTGCCATTGCATATCGTGGATGTTTTCAAGAAACAGCCTGCTATTGGCAGTCACACGCTTGCGCTCATACGCTTACCACTTCAGTTTGTTCTGATTGCATGGGCTTGGTTTATCCACAAACAATAATCCATAACATTTATCTTGAATTTAAGTATGACTACTGTACTTCACAATACACGTTTTTATCAGGCTTGCGGGCTGTTGTGCTTTGCCGTTTTTGTTTGTTTTGCCGGCGTTTCTCTCGGCGCACAAACGCTGAACGTGTACAGCAAAGGCAAAGCCACCACCATCAAAGCCAGCGACCTTCGGAGTGTCAAATTTGACAAAACAATGACGATTCAAAGTGCCACCTCGGCGACAGTAACATCGTTTGAACTCGGCGCAGTAGATAGCATCACCGTCACGGCAGCACAAACGACAACCTACAAAGGCTCTATTTCCAAAGGCGTAGCAGATTCGACTTGGGTGCAGGCAATCGTGACTTCGTGTACGGGAATGTTCACGCTGGGACGCTCCGGTAGAGTCAAGGACGCAAGCGGTGTTTCGTGGGTTGTGCCGATGCCTGTCAATGCGGGTCGCGCCATTCCCGACTTGTATAACCCTTGCACCAGCAACAACACGGCGGACACAAGCAATCTCGAAACATTTGTCATTGACCCCGACGGCGTTGTGATTACGGCGTACATTCATGCCGACAATTATTTTGAATTGTACGTCAACGGCACATTTGTCGGACGCGACCGTGTTCCCTTTACGCCTTTCAACTCAAGTATTGTGCGCTTCAAAGCAAAATATCCCATCACCTACGCTTTTAAGTGCGCCGATTGGGAAGAGCATCTGGGCGTGGGCATGGAATATGACACCTACAACGTCGGTGATGCGGGAATTGTAGCCTACTTC
>JANYDO010000551.1 GCA_025363605.1 Candidatus Kapaibacterium sp. | reverse complement strand
CGAAAAAGCATCACCAGCCGCCTGAAGTCTTGCGTGAGGTTTGCACGAGTATTCAAACCGTTGACGTAAATACCGACCTCACGGCTGTCGGTGCGCTTTGGAGTGCTCTTCGCGGCGAGTCGTATATTACGAGCCGTTTCTATGCCAAACCGTTTGAAGAACTACTTTTGCGTACGCTTCGCACAACGCCTGTGGATGTGGTGCATATTGACCATACGCTTGTCGCGTGGTATGCCCGCACGATTCGTCAGCATTTGCCGGAGCATCCGCTATTGGCGCATCCACTCGTGGTACTGAGAACGCACAACGTCGAGTATATGATCCAAGAGCGCCTTGCCAAGCACGAAACGCCCCTGCGCCGTTGGTATCGCCACTATGCTGCGGAGCGGATGAAGGCATTTGAGAGGCGCTACTTTGCCGAGTGCGATGGCGTTATCGCTATCACGCCGGAGGACGCGGCGCAGATACGTGCTATGGGCTACGGGGGCGCACTAGAAGTGATTCCGGCAGGCGCAGATATACACGATTTTGCGCCAAATCCTGACGTTTCCCCAGAACCAAACACGATTTGCTATATTGGTGGTATGGACTGGATGCCGAATATCGAAGCAATGCAGTGGTTCGTGCGTGAGGTGATGCCGCTTGTGCGCAAAAAACTTCCCGACGTGGAATTTCACCTTGCCGGAAAACGTATGTCGCCGGATATTCGGGACTATAAGCAGCAGCAAAACGTCTTCACGCATCCCGACGTGCCGTCCGCATCAGCGTTTATGCAAGCGCACGAAATACTCGTTGTGCCGCTTCTGAGCGGCGGCGGAATGCGTCTCAAAATTGTGGAAGCAATGGCGCTCGGAATGCCGATTGTTTCCACGCGCATCGGCGCTGAGGGCATTGCAGTGCGGGACGGTGAAAGCATCCTTTTTGCTGAAACACCCGAAGAATTTGTTGAAAAAATCGGTATGTTGCTTGCAAACCCTGCGTTAAAACAGCGTTTAGGCAAAGAAGCGCGTCGTATTGCGCTGGAACGCTACACGTGGGAAGGCATAGCCGCGCAGCAGATTCGCTTTTATGAATCGCTGCTTGCTTCAAAAAACACGTCAAGACCCGCGTAGTTTGAACGTTTGTCCGCACGGGAAAAATTCTTGTCACAAATTCGATTGTTTGCCCGTCTTATCATCAAAATCACGATTGTACCTTTTTGCATTGGTTGTACCCATGAACATCCCCAAAACAGACAAACCCCGCGTCGTCATTGTCGGTGGCGGCTTTGGTGGGATTCAGCTTGCGCGGTTGCTTGCCAAAGCGCCTGTGCAGGTTGTCCTTTTTGACCGCAATAACTATCACACCTTTCAGCCCTTGCTCTATCAAGTCTCCACAGCAGGCTTGGAGCCGGATTCTATCGCTTTTCCGCTTCGCAAAGTCTTCAAAAAGCAGCACAATATGTTTTTTCGTTGGGGCGAAGTGCAACGTATTATTCCTGAAGCGAACACGATAGAAACAAGCATTGGAGAGCTTGAGTACGATTACCTCGTCTTCGCAAGCGGCAGCACGACCAATTTTTTCGGTATGAAAACCGTTGCCGATAATGCGATGCCGATGAAAAGCGTCTCGGAAGCGCTCAATCTCCGCAGCACCATTTTACAAGCGTTCGAGGAAGCAACGCTGACCGACGACACGAAAGAGCGTCAAGAACTGATGACCTTTGTGGTCGTGGGCGGTGGTCCGACGGGCGTAGAAACGGCCGGCGCTCTGGCAGAACTCAAAAAACACGTCTTGCAGCACGATTTCCCCGAACTGGATTTGCGCCTGATGCGAATTTACCTGCTCGAAGCCTCGCCGCGTCTTCTGAACGGAATGTCCGATGTGGCAGGTGAAAAAGCAGTCCAGTTCTTGCAGCAACTCGGCGTGAACGTGCTTTTGGGCGCGGCGGTGAAGGATTACGACGGCTCGGCGATTACACTCCAAGACGGCTCGGCGATTACTTCCAAGACGCTTATTTGGGCGGCGGGCGTGATTGGCGAAATGCCGCAGGGCTTGGACAAAAGCGTCATTCAGCGCAGCAATCGTATCAAAGTGGATGCGTATAATCGCGTGGAAGGACACACGAATATCTTCGCCATTGGCGACGTATCGGCTATGCCCGGCACGGATGAACGTTTTCCGAACGGGCATCCGATGGTTGCGCCTGTTGCAATGCAGCAAGGGCAGCTTTTGGCGCGTAATTTTCCGAAATTGCTTGCGGGGCAGGAATTGGAAGCATTTCGCTATTTCGACAAAGGCTCTATGGCAACCGTCGGGCGCAACAAGGCGGTCGTGGACATCCACAAAGTGCGCTTCCAAGGCTGGCTTGCGTGGGTGGCGTGGCTGGGATTGCACTTGCTCATGCTCGTTGGCTTCCGCAATAAACTCATTGTGCTGACGAATTGGATTTGGAATTATCTCAGCTATGACCGAGGAACGCGCCTGATTGTGCGTCCCTTCAAGAAAAAAAAGCGCACTGAA
>JANYDO010000531.1 GCA_025363605.1 Candidatus Kapaibacterium sp. | reverse complement strand
ATGGTTTGTGATGATTCCACTACAAATCTACGCCACGTGCGTATGGTCTTCAACTTTCAAAGAACTTTTTTTCTAAATATGTGTACGGTACTGAAATTTTCTCTTCAATCCAAATTTTCAATATCGTTCCTCTCTATCATGGAAAACTTTGCTCCCGCAGGAAAAGCGCTTACAAGCCTCATTTGGGCTATTGTGCAAGCATGGTTAATTGCTGGCACTTTGGATATTACGGCTGCAACAATTCATTTTCTCCTTCGTGGCGGGACAACTCCCCTACGCTTACTGCAATTTATAGCAAGCGGTATTCTGGGAAAAGATGCGTTCTCGGGAGGTCTGACCACTGCATTTGTTGGTTTGGTGTTGCATTATGGTATTGCTCTTATCTGGACAACACTCTTTTTTCTTTTGGCAGCAAAGATTCCGATGCTCGTGCAGAATGTGGTAGTGAGCGGAGTTATGTATGCTATCGTTGTCTGGTGTATGATGACTTTCATTGTTCTTCCGCTGTCAAACACAGCAAAGCAGCCATTTAATCCCCTGCAATCGTTTATTGGGATATGTATTCTGATGCTCTGCATCGGATTGCCCATTGCTTACTTCGCTCGAAAATATTTTGTCTAGGAATGCTCAGTCTTACTTGTCTGTGTAGTCTCCAGAGATACAAAGCCCGCTTGGAAACATTCGTTTTCAGGGGGGCTTTTTTGTATCCACTGCTTATGGTTTTGTTGAAGTACTGAGCTTACCCACAAATTATTTCCAGCCGCCGCCCAGCGCTCTGTAAATATTTACCTTCGCTTGTAATTGCTTCAGTTTAATTTCGACAGCATCCGTTTTTGCTTCCAGTGCTTCTTTTTGGGTGAAGAGCACTTCGGCGTAATCTGCCTTTGCAGAATTGAACAAGTTATTTGCAATGGTAACGGACTCCACTAATATTTCCACTTCCTTGCTTTTGGTTTCATAACTTTTGGTAAAGTTATCCAGTTTGGAAAGTTGGTTGAGAATATCAACATACGCATTCAAGATGGCTTGCTCGTACCGATAAACAGCTTGGATTTGCTGCACGGTTGCCGTATTGTATGCTGCTTCGAGAGCGTTTCTGTTGATGAGAGGAGCTACTAAATCTCCCAGCAAATTAAAGAGCAGCGATTCGGGGTTAATTAAAAATGCAGGATTAAACGCCTGAAATCCGATTCCCGCTTTGATGCCCACGGTAGGATAAAAATTTGCTTTGGCTACCTCCACATCAAGTTTCGCAGCCGCTAAGGCAAATTCCGCTTGCCGCACGTCGGGGCGATTGATTAACAGTTGCGCCGGAACGCCGGCATGAAGAGAGTCTAGTTTCAAATCCAAGAATCTATCCGAATTTCTTGCTATCGGCTTCGGAAAGCGAGCGGTCAGGAAATTGATACGGTTTTCGGTCTCCACGATTTTTTGCTTGATAGCAAATCGCCGATTCTGCGTATTGAGCAGTTGTGCTTCAAAGCGATTCACCGCTAATTGAGTCACCTTCGCAAACTCTTTTTGCTGTTTGATGACATTGAGTGCCTTCGATTGAATATCGATATTCTTTTCGATGATGTCCAGCAAATTGTCTAGCGCCATCAACTCATAATATACTTCCGAAATTTCCGCAATCAGATGCGTTACCATAAAGTTTTTACCCTCTATGCTTGCCAAATATCTCGATATGGCAGATTTCTCGGCGTTGTGCAATTTCCCCCAGACATCAATTTCCCATGATACCGATGCACCGACGGTATAATCTTGCAATGGTTTGGGGAAAGCAGTGCCGGGTGCGACGTTCAGCTGCTCTTCCACAGCACCCAGTCTGGTGTATTGTGCGGTTTTATCTACGCCGGCACCTACGCCCACGTTGAGAAAAGGCAAATATGCTCCCTTTCTGGCTAACGTTTCATTATTGCTGACTTCAATTTCTTGAAGAATGACATTGAGCTCCTGATTATTTTTTAATGCCGTATCAATGAGTGCGGTCAGGTTGTTGTCGGCAAAATACTCTCTCCAATTCTGATTGGCGACATTGAGCGTGTCCTGCGAAGGAGTATTGTAGTTCTCAGGTACGGACTTGTTTTCATTTCGCGTTGCGTATTGCGACGGAATGCAACCCCAAAGCGAAAGGAGAAGGAAAACGTATCCGAAAATGTGATATAAGGGTTTACTTTTCATTGTTTCTTCTATTTCGGTTAACTACTTTTAAGATCAAATTCAGGTTTTGAATTCTTTTTATTAAGGGGGCTTTAGCCTTATTCTTTACAAAGTCTTCGGTGAGCGGATTTTCATCTTCTTGCTGAATTAAGTGCTTCCCTTCCGACAACTTGCCAAAGACGTAATAGAGTCCGGGTATGATGATAACGCCGAAGACTGTTCCGATCAACATACCGCCAAGAGCAGACGAACCAATCGTTCGGTTTCCAACCGCCCCTGCACCGGTGGCGCGTACAAGCGGAATAAGTCCGGCAATAAAGGCAAAGGATGTCATTAAAATTGGTCGGAAACGCGTTTTAGCTCCTTCGATGGCAGCTTCTAAAACTGTTGCTCCTTGGTTATGCTTTTGTGCGGCAAATTCTACAATCAAGACGGCGTTTTTGCCCAGCAAACCCACCAACATAATCAAACCCATCTGCGCATAAATATCGTTAGCTAATCCCATCATCTTCAATAACAGAAACGAACCAAATGCGCCTGCCGGTAAGGACAATATCACCGCCAGAGGAATGATAAAACTTTCGTACTGTGAGGCTAACACCAAATAGACAAATACCAATACCACGACGAAAATATACAAGGCTTCGTTGCCCCTGCGCGTTTCATCATACGACAATCCCTCCCATGCAATATCATATCCTCGCGGTAATGATTGCTTGGCTACTTCTTGGATTGCTTGGATGGCATCGCCGCTTGTGTAGCCGGGGGCAGGTACACCCCGAATAGCAGAGGACGTGTAGAGATTAAAACGGGTGATTTCGTTCGGACCTTGTGATTTTTTGAGCGTCATAAACGATGAATACGGAACCATTTCGCCACGATCATTTTTTATGAACAGGTTGAGAATGTCGCTTGGCAGTTTTCTAAATTGGGGAGCCGACTGGGTATAGACCTTGAAGAATGTATTAAAGCGAGTGAAACCTTGTTCGTACGTGCTACCAATTAAGATATTTAGATTCTCCATCGCTTTGCCGATAGAAACCCCTTTTTGCATAGCCTTTTCGTTGTCAATAAGGAGTTCGTATTGCGGATAGTTTGCCGCATAAAACGTAAAGAGTCCTGCGAGTTCTTTGCGCTTTTTTAAGGCATTCATAAAGTCGGTGTTGATTTTGTCAAATTCCTGATAGTCCACGGTACTGCTTTTATCAAGCAAGCGTAACGAGAAACCGTCGGAAGAACCATAGCCTGGCACGGCAGGCGGTTCAAAAAATTCGATGATAGCACCAAAATCTTTTGTCTTTTCTTCCAGCTCTTCGATGACTTGTTTGACCGTATGCTTTCTGTCATTCCAATCTTTTAAGTTTATCAAACACGTCCCGGCATTCGAGCCTCTACCCTCGGTAAGAATCTCATAGCCTGCCAGCGACGTTACCGATTGGATGTCTTCAATCTTTGCAGCGACGTGTTGGAGTTTTACCGATACTTCGTTCGTAAGCTCTAAGGTGCTGCCGGGAGGCGTTTGCACGATGGCGTATATTTGCCCTTGGTCTTCGTTGGGGATAAATCCACCGGGTAATATTTGGTTGATTCCCAAAATGCCCAATCCGAAGGCAGCTAATAAGCCAAAGGTAACAAGCCTACGATTCACTATCAGATTCAACAAGCCGGTATATCTGCCCGTCAACCACTCAAATTTGCTGTTAAACCAGTCGAGAAACACATTGATGGGAGTTTTTCGTTTGGGTTTGCCGTGATTATTTTTGAGAATCATCGCGCACAGCACCGGAGTAAGCGTGAGCGCGACCACACCCGAAATAATAATAGAGGTCGCCATCGTAATGGAAAACTGTCGATAAAATACACCCACAGGACCCGTCATAAAGGCAATCGGCACAAATACGGCAGTCATAATGAGCGTAATAGCAATGACGGCTCCACTAATTTCCGCTAACACTTTTTTTACGGCATTGTACGGTGAGAGATTTTCTTCTTCCATCTTAGCGTGTACCGCCTCGACCACGACGATTGCATTATCCACCACAATACCGATAGCCAACACCAACGCAAAAAGAGTAATGAGGTTAATGGTCAGGTCAAATATTTGCATGAATATAAATGCACCGATAAGCGAAACCGGAACGGCAAGAATGGGAATGATGGTAGAGCGAATATCACCCAAAAACAAGAACACCACTAACGCCACCAAAATAAATGCCTCAATCAACGTGTGTATTACTTTTTCCAGCGAAGCATCCACAAATTTGGAAACGTCATAGTTGATTTCATAACTCATTCCCGGTGGGAAATCCTTTTGCAGTTCTTTGAGCTTTTCTTTTGTGTCCTCGATGACCTTACTTGCGTTCGTGCCAAAGTTTTGCTTGAGCACAATCGAAGCGGCGGGATAACCATCTTTGTTGGAGTAAATATCAAAAAATTCGCTTCCCAATTCTACATCTGCCACATCTTTTAATTTGAGACTTTCGCCATTCGGATTGGCTTTAATGATGATGTTTTGATATTCTTCCGGTTTATTGAAGCGTCCTTTATAGGTAAGCGTATATTCAAGTGATTGTGCCGTTTTGCTGGAGGCTTGCCCCAATCTTCCCGGACGACCGATAATACTTTGCTCTTGGAGCGCCGTCATTACCTCTTCGGTCGAAACATTATAGGCACGCATACGGTCGGGCTTGAGCCAAACACGCATAGCAAAGGTGCGGCTACCCAGAATTTGCGCACGTCCCATGCCGCTAATACGCTGCAACTCCGGCAGTAAGCGAACATTCGCATAGTTAAACAAAAATTTCTCGTCTGCATTTTTATCGGTGCTGTACAGATTCACGTACATAAGCATACTGGGCTGTATCGGCGTAATGACGATACCTTCGCGCTGCACGAGAGGCGGAAGGTTATTCGTGATAGCGTCCACACGAGTTTTAACATTCACGACGGCAGCATTGGGGTCAGTGCCGGGTTCAAAAACAATTTGAACGGTCGCCTCGCCGGCGCTGGTCGCATCGGATATGATGTACTGCATTCCTTGTACGCCGTTGATAGCACGTTCCAAAGGAATAAGAGTAGATTCGACAAGCACTTGAGCGCTCGCGCCGGGGAAAGCGATGAACACATTTACGCGCGGCGGAGCAATGTTAGGGAATTGCGATATCGGTCTTGTCTTGATGGCTAATATCCCTAAAAAAACAATAGCCAACGAGATTGATATAGCAAGAACCGGGCGATGGATAAATTTTGAGAACATAATGGTATTTTTTGTGTGGTTCTTGCTTATTCAGCGTGGAGATAGTTGAGTTCGGACACAATCTTTTCAAATGATTCTGTCTTATACTTTATGGTTTCCCCGTTTTTTACTTTTCTGATACCATCCACCAGAATCATATTTTTGTTGCTCAAACCTGCAGCAACAGCATAGATATGAGGAATTTCGCTACCAATTTTAATTTCGGTTGATTTGACGACACCTTGCTCATTGATAGTATAGACATATTTTTTGTCTAAGATTTCAAACGTCGCTATTTGCGGTATCAGTAAAGCATTCGTTAGTTTCACCGGAACTAAGATGCTGCCGGTTTCGCCGTTTCGCAGAATAGTATTGGGATTTTGGAACGTGGCTCTAAATGCGATGTTGCCTGTTTCGTTGTTAAAATCTGCTTCGATAGTTTCTACTACGCCTTCGGTTTCAAATTCTTTACCGTTTGCCAAGCGAAGTTTTACTTTTAAGGCAGCATCCGTTTTCTTTGGTTTCATGTAATTGAGATACTCAACCTCGGAGACATTGAAATAGACCCACATTTTGCCATTGTCGGAAATCGTTGTGATAAGATCGCCTTCGTCCACAAGACTTCCCAAGCGGACATCATTGAAGCGCCCTACGATACCGTCGAATGGTGCTCGAATCTCGGTAAAGCTCAAATGAGCTTGTGCCAAGGAGAGTTCCGCCTTTGCTTTTTCCAGTTTTGCTTTCGCCAGAGCCAGTTCATTTTTTGAAACGACGTTGCTATCGTTGAGGTTTTTGGTATTCTGATATTCAATTTCCGCAAAACTTGCCTCTGCTTGAGACTTTTGCTTTTCTGCCTGATAGATGGTCGGCATAATTTGGAACAGCAGTTGCCCCTTTTTGACAACCTGCCCTTCATCTACATAAATATGCTGCAAATACCCTTTTTCGAGCGCTCGAAGTTCGATATGCTGAATAGAGCGAATTTGACACACATACTCGTGATAAATCAGCGTGTCTTTTTGTATCGGATTGGTGACCGTGAAGTGTGCTTCTTCTTGTTTTTCGTTTGTATGAGAATTGCAGCTTGAAAGAGAAAGTGCTGCAATGCAGATAAAAAGAAAACGATGGAAATGATTCATAGAACATTCAAAAAATTCAATGGGAAAAATGAGCAACAGCAATCTTCTCAAACTGCTGTCATACAGTTTGTAGTAAAAAAATGAAGATGAAATTAAATCCGAAAGATGGTATTCAGGGTACAGACATCATCAGGCGGTGGGAGCGCCTGCGCTGTTGCAAGATATGTTGTTGGTGAAGATACCTGAAATGAATGAGGACGCGCAGTCTGAAATAGCAGAGCTTTAAGAGGGGAATGGTGCTGTAAATCTTCTGTTTGTTGAGAGTGATAGAGAACAATACTTGATAGAGCACAAGGTTTTTTCATGCCTATTGGCTGTTGTTTGACGGCTTTGTGAAAGAGATTATAGGTAAACGTATTTTCTTTGACGCTGAGAGAGAAATCATAATTATACGCTACGGTTCGAGCAAAAAGAGAACCGACAATGATGATGGCAATCACCATCGTCTGAATGTTCCAAGAATATGAAAACACCATTATATGTCGAATACGCATCGTATCTATGTCTTCGTTTATCATCAGTGTATGAAGATAGTGGCAATCTTGGGTTTAGTAGTAACTACATCAAAATTAGATGTATCCACATTAAACCACAATTAAAAGCATGGAGATTTTTACTATCAAGGTAAAGTTTGCTGCGTGGTGGGTTTTGCTTACCGGAATGTTCCCCATTCATTGAAGAGCAAAACCGCGACATATCAATATTTTTTTTACATCAACTCGTTTCTAATATTTTCTAATGACCTCCCGAATCGCTTTCAAAAGCGAAGTGCTATCATTCGTGTCCGATGCCAATTCCCATATCATTATGCCGCCACCCTGCTCTAGCGCTAATGTCGTTTTTGCTCGCATCGTCGTGAGTCCGTTGTAAAAGCAGCCGTCTATTTCGTCTTTGAAGGGAGCAGCTTTGTCGCGGGCTACAAGGCTCTTGTACGCACCGTCTTCTTTGGATGGTCTGCCGTAAAAAGGAACGCCCAGAATTGCTTTCTCTTTCGGCAAGCCTTTTCCTAGCCAATACGTGAGCGCTTTTTGTGCTACGTCGAAGGAAGAATGGGGCGGCGTTTGATTGTCATACGCCATGATATTGATAAAATCTACCGTTGTGAAAACGGAGGTAGGAATCCCGTCGCCAATCGGACCAAACAGCACGACGGCTGCCGTCAGAATTTTTCCCTTTGCGTGTAATGCTTTGCCCAAGTCCGTCATCAGCGTATCGAAATACTGCGACGAAATCCCCGCGTCGGGATATTCCCAATCAATATCCACGCCGTCCAGATGATAGTCTTCTACCATTTTCATTGTGTTCGTGATAAACGTTGCACGAGTACGACTTGATGCTGCCAAGCGTTCAAACGCCGTATCATTCCCACCGCCCTCGCCCAAATCCCATCCGCCTAATGCAATACACGCCTTCACGTTTTTTGCATGAGCGCGGGTGACCATTTTGCGGAGCGACGCAGGATTGCCGCGCAGTTCTACCTTTCCATCCGCTTTCGGCACTGCAAACGAAAAATTGATATGCGTCAGTCCGTCATAGTCTAATGCATTCGCCGATCCGCGCCAACTTGCCCAATAGCCGACCACCTTGAAATCCTTGGGTGCATTGCCATTGCCTTCGCGAGGAGCGGCATAGACGACTGTGTGCGACAATACCAACGCCGTTGCAATGGCGCAGCAATACTTTAGAATGGTCATGGTTTGTTTTCAAAAATTGATAAAGAAAATGGACTTTGTTGCATGAATGAAGAAAAAAGTGAGCGAAGTGCCGCTCAGGTGGTAGATTTGTTTTTCCAAGAATATTTCTTCCACCGCATACACTTCGCTCATGACAAAAGTACAGAAAACTCAGAAGCCCAGCAAATCGTGTGCGACCTCTGGCAAGCGTCGTGGTTCACGGAAAAAGAGCGCGACCGGGAACTATCGTGTAAAGAACTGGAGTCAGTATAATACCGCTCTTCGTCAGCGTGGGAGCATCACGGTGTGGCTCAGCGAGGAGATGATTGCCG
>JANYDO010000527.1 GCA_025363605.1 Candidatus Kapaibacterium sp. | reverse complement strand
CGAAACTTTTCCTAAAACGACTACGCCAAAATCCAGATTGTTCGGGGAAGCGCTCAGAAGGCTGCGAATGGAAGATGAGACGTAGTGCGCTCGCCAGCCGAAATCAGTATCAATGTTACGAAGATTATCCGATATAAATTCAATAAGCATTTCGCCACCCGATGAAACGATAGAGGTCGCCTCGTCAATGTTTGAACCGCTGAGTTCGGCAAGAAGTGGTGCTGTCGTGTCGGCTCCGTCAAAAATGCGCACCACGTCGCGGTTCTCTTCCGTCGCAAAATCGCTAAACCAGAGGCGAATTTGCTGTGCGCCTGTGGGCTTCAAGAGCCATTTGCAGCGCAGTTGAGTGTCGTAGTGAATGTCGCCCAGCGACGATGCGGGATTGGAAAACACACCGTCGGCGGCTGTGAAAATAACCGTCGGACACTCGGCGGCGTGAGCGTGGGCGATGTAAACGGAGCAAGATAGCGCCGCAACGAGTATGCAGTTGAAAAACCACGAAGGGAAGCGAGAATGTTTCTGCATAAAATTTCTGCTTGAAGGGAGCAGAGCCAAATAGTTTGCTTTGGACGGCACGGACACACAAGCACACACCAATTTGAATGAAGTGTAGGCTCTCAAACCCTGCCGTTTATGATTATAGTTATTCTGCGAAAGTGTGCGAAATTGGCGAAAAAAAAGTACAAATCCAACGTGATTTCTTCGTTGCTGTAGGATGCTCCCCAAAGGTTCTTCGGTGTTATCATAATTTGATGTGCCTTGTAATCGCCTCGTTACGGCGTTCTGCGTACATTTGAGATGTTAAAACTTCTTCATCGCTATTCATGCCGATAAACGCTATTTCCCCACACACCATACGACCGCATGAAACCTCTTTTCGTACGACCGTTTTCTGCTATACCGCCCGCGAATACTTCTTTGCCTCAGCTTCGAGCCGTCCGCATTTCCCTGCGGGTACAGATATTAGCTTTTGCGCTTTTTATCGTTGTTTTTGCTGTTATTATTGCTGTGTTTGCTTTTATCCAGCGGGCAGTCTTGACCGATTCGGTGCAGGCGGGCGAACTGCAGGCGGAACTCCTTAAAGCACACGACAGCAAAAGCAAATTCGCCTTTCGGCGCTCAAAAGTGGATGCAGACGAAGTTGAGCGCCATATAGCAAAAGCTTTTTTGCTTTTAGAGCATTTTGATAGTGACGAAGATGCACAACATCTCTTCGGCAAAACACAACATTATAGCACTGTCTTCCAAGATTTGATTGGTAAAATACAGGAGCGAGGCATCAACGAAAATTCCGGTGCAGAAGGAACATTTCGTACTGCCATTCATAACGCTCAAAATATTGCCGCAAAATTCAATCAAAAATCCCTTGAAATTGTGCTTCTGCAAGCTCGTCGGCGTGAGAAAGACTTTTTTATGCGCGGCGATGAAGTCTATATCGGCGAAGTGCGCCAGTTGGTAAGGAATGCTCTTGCCGTTAATGCAACTTCATCATTAGCGCTAGAGGAACGTACGCAAATTGCCTATCACTTGGCAACGTATATCGAAGCCTTTGAAAAAGCAACAACGCTTGTGCGTACCATTAAGGTGCTGGATGAACAGCTCAACAGCGACATGGAACGCATTGAACCGCTTATTGGCAATATCGTAGCGGTGCGGCAGGGACGCTCGGCGGTTGTGGAAAATGTTGTGCTGGCGGTCGTGTTCTTTTGTTTGCTGAGTAGTGTCATGTTAGCGTTTTGGATTGCGTACCGCATAGCCGCACCCATTCTGTCGCTTGAACGAGCGGCGCAAAAGGTAGCAAGCGGCAATCACGATATTACGGTTTCGGTACGCAGCCGTGATGAAGTTGGTAATCTCGCTCAAGCCTTTAACGTCATGGTCGCAAATGTGCGGGAACGCACGAGCGAACTGGAACGTACCAATGTGGAGGTGCATAGAGCAAATGCTCTTATCAAACACCAGAAAGATTTGCTCGAAGAGCAGACAATCGCCACACAACGCGCCAATCTGGAGCTTTCGTCTGCAAATATCAAACTCAAGCGAGTCAATTCCGACCTTGAGCGAGCAAATCAGGAAAAAAACGAATTTCTGGGTATTGCTGCCCACGACCTGAAGAATCCGCTTATGGGGATGCGCGGCTTGATTTCGCTTCTGGAGCTTGCTGCTGACGAATTAACGAAAGCCGATATTCAGGAAACTGCGCAAATCCTACAACGCTCAGTGGAGCGGATGGTAACGATTGTCAATAATTTGCTCGACATCAATGCCATCGAGACAGGTAATATGCACTTGAACATTCGCCCTTTTAATCTCACCGATATTGCCGCCGACACGCTCAAAGACTATATTCTTCGCGCTGAAGAAAAAAGTATAACACTGCATTTTATGACCGACAGCGAGGCGGCGACTGCTCTTGGAGACAGTATCGCTACGAGGCAAATTCTGGATAATCTTATTTCCAATGCCGTCAAATATTCTCCATCGGGACGAAGAATTTGGGTGCGCGTCGCGGAAGAGCAAGGTTTTATCCGTATTGCAGTACAAGATGAAGGACCCGGCTTATCGGAAGACGACAAAAAGA
>JANYDO010000513.1 GCA_025363605.1 Candidatus Kapaibacterium sp. | reverse complement strand
GTCATCGGCGGCGACGGCGAGGATGCGCTGGACATCGCGGAGGCGCTTTATTCTGCGGCAATTGTCAAAACGGTGCGCGTCTCGAATCCCAAGACTGCTGAAGCCGTCAAACTCCTCGAAAATATCTTCCGCTCCGTCAATATCGCTCTTGTGAACGAACTCAAATTGGTCTTTCATGCGATGGGCATTGACGTTCACGAAGTGATTGAAGCCGCCAAAACAAAGCCGTTTGGCTTTATGGCATTTTATCCCGGTCCGGGCTTGGGCGGACATTGTATTCCGATTGATCCGTTTTATCTGACGTGGAAAGCGCGTGAATTTGGCTTGCATACACGCTTTATCGAGCTTGCTGGCGAGGTAAATACTGCCATGCCTCAGTTTGTACTTCGGCGCACAATTGAAGCGCTCAATCACAAGAAAAAATGTATGAACGGTAGTCGTATTTTGTGCTTGGGACTTGCCTACAAGCCGAATGTGGACGATATGCGCGAATCACCGACCTTTGCGATTATGGATCTCATTCAGCACGAAAAAGCAATTGTTGATTATTACGACCCCTACATTCCCACGATTCCCCCCACCCGCGAGCACGGCGATTGGACTGGTAAACAATCCGTAGAATGGCACAAAGACGTAATTTCGGGCTACGATGCGGTGGTCATTGTCACCAATCACAAATCCGTCAACTACGCCGAGCTATTGGAATGGTGCGATACGGTCATTGACACCCGCAATGCTCTGAATGGCATGACAGCTCATGCGGAGCAGGTTTGGAAAGCATAGGCAAGCGCCGAATGGAAACGCAACCTCCCATACTCCTCGCCACAACGCTGCGTACTATTGATAGCCACAAGGCAGAACTGGACAGGCTTCGCAGCACTCTCGACAATGCTACCATACGCACGGCGCTCAACATCGAATTTCTCTACGAGAGCAACCGTATTGAGGGCAACACGCTCACGCTCCGCGAGACGCAACTTGTCCTACAAGAAGGCATGACCATAAGCGGGAAAAGCCTCCGCGAGCATTTAGAAGCAATCAATCACAACGAGGCACTTGCATTCATTGAAGAACTTGCCGTGCAAAAAGCAGAGTTTTCGGAGTATGCCCTGAAACAAATTCATGCGCTTGTGTTGCATGGCATTGACCACGACAACGCCGGGCGCTACCGCACTGTGCCGATGCTGATAGCCGGAAGTAAACATATTCCGCCGCAAGCACACCTATTGCAAAGCCTGATGGATGAATACTTTCGCGCTTACACCGCACAAGAAGAACATTTGCATCCTATTGTACTCGCTGCCGAATTGCACGAACGCCTTGTCACGATTCATCCTTTTATTGACGGGAATGGTAGAACAGCGCGGTTGGTGATGAATTTGATACTTCTCCGTCATGGTTTCCCATTGGCGATTATTGGTGGCGATTACGAAAGCCGGATGGCATACTACGACGCTCTGGAACACGCACAAACACAAGGCAGTTCGCTGGGGTTTGTGCAATTTATTGCCAACAACGTCTTGAGCGCAATAGAACGATATTTGACTATTCTGGGGAAACAATGAAATCTAGCGCATATATCATTGCTGATAGGGCGTATATCGTTACAGAATGGCTTCTGCGCAGCGCTTTCATCTGCTTTTTGCTGCAAGCCTTGACGGGTGCGCTTCTGACACTGCACTATGAGCCGTCCTTACGCCCGGCGATGACCGAAAGCGGCAAACCTATTATCATGCTGGAAACAGCGAAAGCGTTCCGCCACAAACCCACACAAACCCTCTACAACGCCCACGAATTGCTTTTTGCCGAATATGACACTGCTGCAAAAGCACCATTCTATATGCCCGATACGTTGCGCTTTTTGAGTCGTATTCTTGCTCATTCTCCGCCAGACTCGCCGATTCTCCCCAATGCTGCGTATTACAGCGTAGAGCAAGGCATTATGCGCTCTGCAGACTTTGGTGTATTGGTGCGTGGCGTTCACGGTGCGGCGGCGAATCTTACCATCATTATTCTTACTCTCTGGCTTAGTATCAGCCTTTTGACAGGTACATATTCTCAAATGCACCGTTATCACTGGGCAGGCGGCATCGTGCTTTTTACTCTGATGTTTGGGACAAGTATTTTCGGCTATATCCTTCCCATGACTCTTCGTAGCCTTGCAGCGCTCAATATTCTCCTTGCCACGCTTGAATCTACGCCGCTTGTGGGCAAATGGCTTGCGGGCATCGTTCGTGGTGCTGCGCCCATTTCCTCCCCGACGCTGGTGCGAATCTATGCACTTCATGTTCTCTTCATTCCCACAGTGCTTGCGGCTTCGTGGTATGCGTTACGCACAACGCTTATTCGGCGTGGGCAGACGACGAACAAAGAAGCGATAAGCAAAGAAGCGACAAACAAAGAATGGGCGCGAACTGTACTTCTCAGCATTGGGATTGTGTGGGTGAGTGTAATGACGGCTTGCTGCATTACCACCCCGCCAAGCCTCGATATGATGAATCTTCCGGCAGATTTCACTGCTGTCATCGCAGCACCGCAAAATGCACAACCCGAATGGTACGCACTTGGGATAGCAACACTTCTGCGAGTGCTTCCGGCGTGGAGTGTGGTTGTTGGCTTGGTTATGTGGTTGTGTTGTACGGTGCTGTTACCGCTTGCAGAAAAATGGTCGGCACGGGTAGAACAAATATTGCGGGGTCTTCTTAGCGCCTCGCTCTTGGGGCTGTGCGTTCTGACACTGTGGGGATTACAATGGCATCCTCTGCCTACCTTGACTCTTAGCGAAGAAAATCTCGAAATTGTTATTGTTATCAGCATAGTGACTGCTATTCTTGGCGGAGCAGTGGTAGGACGCTTACGTCAAGCGGAAGAACATTCCTCGTGAATTCCTTGATTCTCTCCGGCGAATACCGTAGATTTACGCCTTCAAATTTTTGACATTACTTTTTTACCTTTTTCAAGCCATGACCATCACCGAAACTCAAGACGCTATCGTGCAGGACTTTGCTGATTTTACCGAATGGGAAGATAAGTATGGGCATATTATCGCGCTAGGGCGTAAACTTGCGCCTTTGCCCGAAGAACACCGCACGGACGACAACAAGGTGCGCGGCTGTCAGTCGCAGGTCTGGCTTCATGCAGAATTGCAAGACGGGCGAGTGATATTCTTCGGCGATTCCGATGCGGCGATTGTCAAAGGATTGGTAGCATTGGCGTTAGAAGTGTATTCGGGGCGCACTCCGCAAGAGATTATCGGTACAGAACCGGAGTTTATGAAAAAAATCGGCTTGGACACGCACCTTTCACCCACGAGAACGAACGGGTTTGCGTCTATGATAAAAAAAATAAAAATGTATGCGCTGGGCTTTTCGCTCATTTTGCAAAAGCAGGCGTAAAAATTATCGCATTCACCAATACTATGGAATTTGTCAATCACGGCACGATAGCGGATATGGAAGACCGCATCGTGAGCGCTATCAAGACCTGCTACGATCCCGAAATTCCTGTGGACATCTATGAACTTGGGCTTATTTACAAAGTTGAAGTCAAGCCGGATAATAGCGTATATATGGAAATGACCCTCACTTCGCCCAGCTGTCCTGCCGCCGGAACACTCCCCGGCGATGTGGAAGGCAGCGTCAAATCAGTCGAAGGCGTGACTGATGCGATTGTAGATGTCGTCTTTGAGCCAACGTGGGAAAAATCAATGATGTCTGAAATCGCTATGCTGGAACTAGGATTTATGTAGATGCTGAATGAAAAGGGACGCAGATACGACGAAAAAAACAGATTTGAACGAATTTGGATTCTTTTTATCCTGTGAATCCTGAAATCTGCGTTCCGTCGCCTAAAGCACATCTCTTGTTACCCATTTCCATTTATCTACGCTCAAAAATCTACGCCGAATCACCACGATTTTCGTAGTTTTGTATTCCAAACAACAACGTTCTGCCACACAAACTCAGAACTTCTAACCGAGAACTTCTAACCCAAACTCCATGTCTCGTTCTGTCACCGTCGTTCTTTACGGCAAAAAAAGTGTTATTTCCGTTGAAGATAGTGAATCTATTCTTGAAGCAGCCATTCGCCAAAATCTCGACCCGCCATACGCTTGTCAAATAGGCTCATGCTGCACTTGCCGTGCAAAAAAACTTTCCGGTGATGTCGTTATGGACGACCGCGAAGCACTTACCGATGAAGAGATAGCAGACGGCTACGTGCTTACCTGCCAGTCGCACCCGACAACGGACGATGTTTCGGTGGACTATGACGGCTAAATTTATTCTTCGCTTGTGGAGCATTGTCGTTCTTGCGTTGATTGCAAGCGCTTGTGCGCCGTCGTACCGTATTGTGCAGGATGACATTGCGCGAGCAGTGGTGGGACGCATATCGTGGCGCGAGTGGCAGCGCGAAGCCGCATGGAAGAATTACGCGGATACGACCTACAAACCTGATGCAGCATCGCTCAAACGCCTTACCAGCCTTATCACGCCGGAAATTTCGTTCCGCCTGATTGCGGGAACGTGGTGCGACGACAGCCGCGAGGAAATGCCACGCCTTTTCCCATTGCTCACTGCAAGCGGTGTAAACACTGATGCCGTCGAAATCTGGGGTGTGAGCCGTTCCAAACGCGAGCCGACAGCGATTGTGCAGACAAATGCCATCGAATACGTCCCGACGCTCGTGGTCATGCGCTCCGGCAAAGAAATCGGACGCATAGTGGAGCATCCCAAAACAAGCTGGGAAGCGGACTTGCAAGCAATTCTTCAGCAACAATAAATAATTCTCAACTATTTTTTCACCCGTTTAGGAGTTCTACTAATGGCTTACGAATGGAAATTTAACCCGCGCCCGTATTCGGACGAAGAAGCAAAAACTTTGCTCAAAGACTTGCTCTCGCCTGAAACGACTGATTGGCACTATAATACGCACCACAAAGGCTACGTCACTTTCTTGAACAAAATCGAAGCCGGACTGCCCGCAGCTGACAAATCCGCTGCAAACGGCAACTGGTCGGACTTTGGCGAACTGAAGCGCCGTCAGACATGGAATCACGCGGGAACAGTTCTGCATGACGTGTATTGGGAAGTATTGGGCGGCGACGGCGATGCTTCCAAAGGCGGCGAAGTTGTGGCGGCAATCGAAAAAGAATTTGGTTCGCTGGACGCATGGAAAGCGGACTTCAAAGCAACGGCAATCGCTACCAAACTGTCGGGTTGGAGCGTTCTGACGCTTGACCAATTGTACAGCAATCGCCTTTTGAATGTGCTTGTGGACGAGCATCATTACGGCGCAATGTGGGGCGGCATCCCGCTTGTTTCCTGCGATATGTTTGAGCACGCCTACTACCACAAAGACGGTCCGGCACGAGCGAAATACGTTGATAATTTCTTTGCAAATCTCCACTGGGGGCGCATAAACGCTCGCTACACAAAATTTGCAAAATAATTGTGGCGATACGACGTTTCAATCACAAGGGAGCAGCAAGCAATGGTGCGCTGTTCCCTTGTTTGTTCTTGGAAAAATGCGTAGTTTCCTTTGCGAGTATTCCTCACGATTTTTTCACCTATCGGGCATATAGCTATGGACACAATAGCAGAACTTGAGCTTCTTGACGATGAAGTCGTTCCGAAGAACGGTGCATATACAGACGAAGAAGAAGGTACATTATACTACCAAGAACGAGGAAAACCCATGCCCAGCATCAATCATTCTATTGTCCAGATGCGTATTGGAGCGTTATTGCTTCGTGATGAGCGCTACACGGTTGCCTCGGAATTAGCTTTGAATCTGAATGGTTGGAAATCCACACCCGATATTGTCGTGTATCCCTACCGCACGATTGACTGGTTGCACGACGAGGTACGCTCCACCGAACCGCCACTGTTGACCGTTGAGATTGTATCACCGTCGCAAAATATCACCGACCTTGTGGAAAAAGCAGAACAATATCTTGCAAACGGCGTACAATCGGCGTGGGTCGTACAGCCCGCTTTGCGTCTGGTCAGTATTTTGACCAAAGGCACACAGCCTATAACCTACACAACAGGCACATTGACCGATTCGATGCTCGGCATCACCCTTCAAATGGAAGAGATTTTCCGCTAAATTTTGATTTCTATGGAAAAAATTGGCTTATTCCCGCTCAATATCGTGGTCTTTCCTGAATCCTCCGTGCCTCTGCACATTTTCGAGCCGCGCTACAAAGAGCTTGTCAATACCGCACTGGACGGACACAAAGACTTCGGTATCAATCTCGTGGATTCGGCACGACTCTATCAAACAGGCTGTACGGTGGAAGTCAGCGAGATTTCTCGTCGCTATCCCGACGGACGGCTTGACGTTATCGTGACGGGCAAGCAGCGCTACACCTTGCGTTCACTGCGCGAAGGCGAAGAATTATACTACGTCGGCATTGTGGATTATTTCGGCGATGACGAGGACGAACCTGTGGACAACAGTCTCCGTGCGGAGTGTATTACGCTGTACAACGAACTCATCGAAATTGTCTATCCGGG
>JANYDO010000471.1 GCA_025363605.1 Candidatus Kapaibacterium sp. | reverse complement strand
AGAAATCATCCGCCAAAAAGCGATTGTCGAAGAATTTAACCGCAATATCCAAGACAGCATCCGCTACGCCAAACGCATCCAAGACGCGATGCTCCCTTCGACCGAAACGCTCAACCGCTTGCTTCCTGAGCATTTTATTTTCTTCCGTCCCAAAGATGTCGTCTCGGGCGATTTTTATTGGTGCAAGCAAGTGCGCGGCTTGGTCTTCGTGGCTGCGGTGGACTGCACCGGACACGGCGTACCGGGCGCGTTTATGAGTCTTATCGGGAACTCCCTTTTGAATGACATCACCCAACGCCAACTTGACCCGCATCCCGACACGATTCTGAACGAACTTCATCACGAACTGCAAACGGTCTTGCGCCAAAAAGAAACCAACAACGACGATGGTATGGACATTTGTTTGTGTATGATTGATGTGGAGACGCGCATCGTGGAGTTTGCAGGCGCGATGAACCCGCTCTACGCCATCGTTCAGGGGGAATTACGTGAGTTCAAAGGCACACCCGAAGAATTGGGCGGACGCGAAGAACGTTCCCCCGTCTATGCGCGGCACATTTTGGATTTGTCGAAAGTTCCCGAAGGCGCATCAATACTCTATCTGACAACCGACGGCTACAAAGACCAATACAACGCTGAACGTCAGCGCTTTATGCCCAAACGTCTGCGTCCCTTGCTCACGGAAATAGCAGCGAAATCTCTTGAGGAGCAGCCGCGTTTGCTCGGTGAGGCGATAGATGCGCACAAGGGCGAAGTGATGCAGGTGGATGATATGTTGGTACTGGGCGTGAAGGTGTGAGGCTAGAAAGCGCAAAGCCGTCCTACTGCTTCGGGGCGGTAGAACGGCTTCGGCAAAAATCACCCTAAAAACGTTGTTATCGCCTCATTGGTCTCAAATGGTTTCTCAAACGGCACAAAATGTCCGCATTTATCAAAAATTTTGTACTCCGCATTCGGGATTTTTTGTGCGCTTTCTTTTGCGACTGTATGCACCGAGCCGCCGTGCATGAACCAGTTCGGAATGAAATTGTCGTTTGCCCCGTAAATGATGAGCGTCGGCTGCTTTACTGATGATAGACGCGGCGCTACTGGTGAATAGCCCATCGCCAGAAAGGACTGCATGACCGCACGGCAGTAGAGGTCATACCCTGAAGCGTGTGCCCACAAGATACGGTCTCGCACCATAAAGTATGCCTCATCCGGCATTTTGTAAAAGTTTGCCGCATATGCGAGGAAAACACCCGCTGGCGAAGCGTACTTGAAAAATGGAATTGGTAAGTATGCAAAGGGCTTGATAAGCGTTCGCTCCAGTTCGGTGTAATACTCCAAGCCTGCCGACGAAATCAAGATAAGTTTGGTAATGAGTTTCGGATAGCGCAAGCCCGCTAGCACCGCAATTTGTCCGCCGAGCGAGTGTCCGCAGAGAGCAACGGTATCTAAGGCAAGCGCATCGGCAAATTTTTTCACTATCGCAACATAAAAATCCAACGTGATTTCATGCTGCTTTGAGGATTTCCCATACCCCGGTAAATCAATAGCAATGCAACGATACATTTTGGAAAGCTGAGGCAGATTGCGACTCCATGCCTTCAAGTAACTCCCCAGCCCGTGCAAAAAGATAATCGTGCCTTTGGGTTCGCCCTGCCCTTCATAAACATCAATGTACGCAAGCCGCACTCCGCCTTGCAGTTCGACGTATTGCGTTGGGTAGCCGTAGTCCATCGCGGAAAATTCACAATTCGTACCGGGCGCGACCGGCAGCAAACCTGCGGGAACAAAATATGATGCCAGCATAGACACAGAGCGGTCTATCTGCTGGGCGAAGGTTTCTTTCGTGGTGGTCATAGCGTGGTAAAGTGAGTGGTTGTACAACAGTCGTGAGATGAGAAACAAGTTTTACCTGTCCAGAAAGTCGCGTATGGTCTGGTTCACCGCCTCGGGATTATCCCATTGCGCAAGATGCCCGCACCTATCAATCATCTGCACGATACACTTGCGAATTTTTGCGCGTCCTTGCTCTGCGATGTCTTGCGGCTTTTGCATCACGTGGAAGAATTGATTGGGTATCAATTTGTCATTTTTGCCAAAAATAAGCAGCGTCGGCTGGCTCAATCCTTCCAGCATATCCCACGTTGGCAGTTCGACCATGCCCACAATAGAGCGGGCAACAGCGTGGCAATAATACCCATAGTCGCTTGCACGGCTCATAGCAAGGCGGTCGCGCAGCATAAACTCTGCTTCCGGCGGCATTTTGTAAAAAAGTCGGGCAAAGTCGGCGCGAAGCACATCGTCGGATTTATCCTTCGTTACGCTTACATTCACATTGTCATAAAATGCTTGGCGCTCTGCCTGCGAAAACGGCTCAATTCCGGTGGAGGAAATCAGCATCAGTTTTTTGAAGCGATTAGCATAGCGCAAGGCAAGATTGACCGCCACTTGTCCGCCCATCGAGTGAGCAACGATATAAGTGTCGCGCACATGCAGTCCGTCCAAAAAGCGCACCAGCAAATCGGCGTAAAATATCACGTTGATTGGCAATTCGCCCTTCTCCGAGCGTCCGTAGCCGGGCAAATCAACCGCGATGCACCGATAGTCTTTCGACAAATCTTCTATCGTCTTATCCCAAATCGGAATGTAACCGTTCAGACCATGAATAAACAGCAACACTTCTTTGCTTTTCGGGTCGCCTACGTCAATGTAGGCAATCTCCGTTTTACCCTTAACGCGCACTTTTTTCACCGGATACTTATACGACTTCAAAAGGTCGCTTATCGGACGGTGCGGTATTGTGTCTAGTTCCTCTTTCGTTGCGCCCTGCGGAAGCGGCGCAGCACTGACGACAGGCTGCGAATGGAGGTTAGGAGAAAAGGCAAAAAGCGCAAGTATTCCTGCGCAGAGCCATGCACTTAACGGCAGCAGACGCTTGAGTGTAAGCGTGAGGTATGCTCGCGACGGCATGGATAATGGATTGTGCAAATGTTTTGTTTGTATCATTCGTTCAACATCGTTAGTACCAAAAGAGTCGTATAATGTGCGAAAGAGAACTTAACACGCAAAGGGCGAATTACGACCAATAGCGTTAGAATTGCACAAAAAATAAAGTGTCAAAGTTTTTTTAGCTTCGGTGGCACAGACATTCTTGTCTGTGAGGTTTGAAGCGGTTTTCTGAGCGCCCTGAGCGTTATGCTCAGGCTCAGAGGACTACACAGACAAGAATGTCTGTGTCACCAACGAAGATTTACTCACTTATTTTTGAACGATTCCTTAGAACAGTTCTATTTCCGAGAGAGGTTATACAGACGAAGCCTAGCAATATACGACGCTTAGATTTGCTACGCAACCAAAAACAAAAACGGCAGCCGGAGCGTCGCTATTGGGCGTTGCACTCAGACTGCCGTGTTTATTGGAATTTTTCTTCGAGCAAAACGTTTAATCACGTGTCAGGAAATCCATCATCACTTTATCGCGCTCGGCGTGTTCGGCAAAAATAATCGTGTAGTGATTCGTGTTTTGTACCGTGAAGGCGGTTGCGTCCTTAATTTCGCGCTTCATGGTCATCATACCATCTTCCGTGAGGAATTCGTCGCCTGCCTCGCGGTTTTTACCCGGAGCGCGAAGAATGAGCGTCGGAACTTCAATTTTGTCATAGGGGAAATAGCGTGGGGGCCAAGCCTTCATCAGCAAGCCAATCGGATCCATAAACGCATTCGCTATTGCCACGAGCGGGTCAATAGCACCGCCGAAGGATTGAAATTCTTGGTCGAGTACCGCAAGCGGGATATTACACTTCCAGCGTCCGTTTACTTCTTCCAATTCGTAGCGGCAGTGGTCTTCCACGATTTTATTCCAGTTGGCGGCGATATACGGCGCAGATTTTATCGTTTCGATATAGCGCTCAGGGCTGCGGAAGGTAGAATTAAGGCGGGCAAGCGATGGGCGAAGCACAACCATAATTTTCATCAACTGCGCAAGTGTCGGAGCGGCTCCGGCATCTACCATGATGAGATGGGACAAGTTCTCAGGATGCTCGGCAGCGTATGCCATACCAATCATTGCTCCAAGGGAGTGTCCAATTAAAATTGGCTTTTCAATCTGAATTTCTCCTAAAAAAGCGTGTAAATCTTCCAAATGCCCAAAAACTCCATACCCTTTTTGCGGTTTGCTCGAAAGCCCGCGCCCGCGCAAGTCGTAGCCAATAACGTTTACACCGCTCTTGACAAGAAGCTCTGCGTATGTACCCCAGCAACGATGATTTGCCGTCAGACCATGCACACACACTGCCGTTGGCGCAGACACGGCATCATTGCGCTTGGAGTACCACCGTCCGTAATGAATATTTATACCATTGACAAAAACGTCAAAGTCTTCGTACAGAATCTCGGTGTCATCGGTGATTGCTTGCTCGCTCGAAACGGGCTGTCCAAACATCTGATGTTTATTGTAAAAACTGGACTGAGCGCCCATGCTCTGCATAGTGGGCGTTTCAAGAAGCATTGCTTCGGCGGTTGAATCAACCATGGTGGGTACCTCGCTGCAAGGATAAGTAAAAAGTAAATCTTGTATTCAATTTGGAATATTCGCCTCTTCTGCGCTTCGGTCTGCGTGATGCTAACGATTGCAGAATTGTTTCACAGATTGTGGTAATTGATTTCGCTACCTGCGAAGTTAGGGATTTAATTGATTTACGCAAGAATTTTTTATGATGAAAGTAAAAAATATTCTCCTGCGCTATTTTCCTTCTAAAGCAGCATCAGAACTTGAGTTGCACTGAAGCATAAAAACGAAAAGAGTTCAATAGGAATCTATTGAACTCTTTCTTTTTTTATCCATTTCGCGCAAATACTTGATTTTTTCAAGTAGTGCATTTTTTACCGTACAACGATTACTTTGACCGTTTTTGTACCACTCTGCGATACAATCCGCGCTTCGTACACGCCGGACTGCAAGGTTTGCGTACCGACATCAAGCGAATATGTTCCGGCAGCTTTCGTGCTCCCTGTCTCCAAGGTAGAAACAAACTGCCCGTAGGCATCGAAAAGACTAATGCTTACGGCGGCTGCATCGTTCTTCAATGTGTAGGAAAGCGTTGTGCGGTCAGCCGCAGGATTGGGATAGGCAGCAGCAGTAATACTTTCCTCTTCCCCTACCTTGCTGCTGAAACTACTCGTCGCCGGCAATGGCGCTGAGGGCAACATCATCGAAAGCGATAACGAGCCTGTGGTGGCATAGAGTATCGTTGTCGCGGAGGTTGTTATTGTGCCTGATCCATCCAAAAGCGAAACAGTCGTGGTCGTCACGTCCATTTTTATCGCGCTGTTCAGTGTAGAGATTACGGTTATCGTCGTTGTCGCAATCACTGTCGGCTTTGTCGGGAAAATAGGTCCAACTTGCTTCACACCCTTCGATACAGGGTCGGGAGTAAAGATAGACGAAATCGTTGTAACGCTTGTCGTGGTCTCACCATTAGCACTGGTGGAAATGACGTATGAAGTCGTTGAAACGGTTGTGCCGGTAACAGTCACCACAGCAGCATTTGGTAATGGTGCCAGCGTCGAAGTAAACGTTGTGGCAGTCGTACCAATAATTGCAATGGAAGAGCTATTCGAGGCAGCATACAGCCCCAATGGCGCAAGCGATTGGTTCAGTGCCGGATTGAGCATACCCGTGGCAGAAATTGTTAGCCGTCGCCCGCCCATACCCAAACTCAAGAGCGGTGCGCTATACGAAGCAAGGACGCTTGGTGTACCCACCGGTGCAATATCCAGCGTGTAATCAGCAAGCGGAAGAGTGAGCCACGAACCCTGACCGTAACTGAGTGTTGCCAAGGTCACACTTTGTCCCGAAGATGCTCCCCGCGCAAGAATATCCACACGCGGTGCATCGGTAACACTGTGAAATACCAGCAAGCGTACGCTATCGGGTGCAATCGTGCGGGTTCTATCCACAAATTGATAGAGACCGATGTTGGTGGCAATGTTATTGGGATTGGGTGCAAAAAGACTTGGGCGCTGCATACCGCTTACCAGCACAATATTCGCACCACGAATGAGGTTAAAATTGGGCTGTTGATAGAGCGCTGAGACCGCCGATTGCGCATTGGCTCGCGTCAGGTAGGCAATCAAATTTGTTCCCGCAATATCTTTCAGAAAAGGAGCAAACGTTCCCAATCCCGTGACGGCTGTATCGGCTTGGCGGAATTTCAAGGACGGTGTAACGGGCAAAAACACACCCGCATTCGTTGTCACCGGAAAGCGCACCGCCACGCCAACGGGATTCAATCCCATATCGGCAGAGGTTTGTATCATTTGCAATGTGGTCTCCGCAACGCCCGCCGGAGCTGGAGCGGCTTGCAAAAGCGTGATACGGTCGGTGGTAGAAGGCTGTTCCGGCACGAGCATCAACGCAAATGGTTGCCCGTTGGAATTGCCTGCAACATTCACAAAACCCGAAGTCATCACCGATATTCTTCGTCCGGCATAATCTTGAAGCGGCAGAATAAATGAGCCAATCACGTCGGACGTGCCGTATGTGGTGAAATCAAACGTAAATTGCTGCGCCGGAAGCGTGAGATAGCGCCCTTCGGTGTACTTGAGCGAGGCAATCGAATCGCCACCGCGAATGCTGATGTCCAGTTGCTTGGAATCGGTTACGCCTTGAAAAAGCAGTAAACGTACGCTATCGGTAGCAACGGAATCAAACGAATCAACAAAGCGGGTAAATCTGGTGCGCGTAGAAAGCCCATCAGGATTCTTTGCGTAATCAGTCGTATCCAGCACTCCCGTTGCAATAACCGTATTTGCGCCTCGTACAAGTGTTGTTTGCGGGAGAACATCGGGATTAATATTTATTGGCGTACCCGGTCGTGGCAAGTTTCGCACAGCAAGCGCCAGAATTTGCGAACCAAGAACATTATCAAGCGTCAGGACAGATTGAATCGGTACAGGTCGCATATTAACAATATTTACTCCTATTGTCACAGCTGTCGTACTTAGCGTAAGCGATGCCCGACGAAACTGCAAAGGCTGACCAATAGGCGCAACAGTAGTCGTGGTGGAGTTTGCAGTACGCGCAAGAAGTATCGTGGTCAAGGGAGCACGGGCAGCATCAGCAGCATTGTCAATAATTTGAAGACTTGTGGTTGGATTGGGCGCGACAAAGGGCTTATCTACCGCCGGTAGCATCGCGGAGGTAACGGATGTGACGGAATCTACGACGATTGGACTGGAAGGAACAGCGACAAGCCCAAGCGCTTGCCCGTCCTGATTTTTCTTCGGATTCAGAAAGCCCGTAAGAACGCACGTGACGCGCTGACCGCCAAAGGTCAAGGTTTGAAGCGGCGCAGCAAACGAAGCAATAATACTTTGCGATGTCGAGAACCGTACGTCTATCGTGTAATTTCCTACGGACACAGTCGCAAAAGAACTTTGTGTATAGTCCAGTCTTGCCAGCACAGCGCCCGTCTGACGGATGACCATTTCCACGCGCTGCGCATCGCTGGCGGCGTGTACGAACAACAGCCGGACGTTATCAGTGGTGCTGGTCGTGACAGTATCAATAATTTGAATAAGTCGCGTGTCGGTATAATTCTGTGCAGGATTTTGTGCAAACAGACGAGGACGCAGTACACCTGCCGTAATGACAATATTGTCCCCTCGCCCAACTGAAAATGGCAGGCTTGCCAGCGCGGGCGTTGCCGATGCGCTATTGGCAGCAGTAATGCTTAATTGTAATGGCACACTGAGCACCGAGCCGAGCGAAGGAACGACCGCGCCAAGACCAGTTTGCACAAAACTTGCTGCGCCAAGACCGCCGCCTGAAATGAGCGGTACGAATGATGAGGAAACTCCACCCCACAGGCTCACCGACGACAATGCCGGGTCGGCAGAAGCATGAATAACTTGTAATGTCGTTGGGCGTTGCGAGGTAGAATTTTGCGCAAAACTTGTTTGTGTATAAAAAACTGTTAGCAATGCGAAAGAAAGCAATACAACGACAGCGCCAATGGCGGTGCGACGAATAAGCATAACATTCTCCAAAATTGAAAAAGATGAAAAATCAATGGCTTGATGTGGGATATGACACTGAGACAACTCTCTTCACGGAAGTATTTGTGAACAGATTTCCCCCCGTAGACGTAAGACGTAGTACAAGGATGGGCGTACCGCACCAAAGAGAAACAGTATCAACCGAAAAAAGTTACAGAAAAGGGTGCAGATTATTCTTTCATAAATTTCTTTGTCGTTGACCTTTTTGTATGCTTATCGGTAAGAATCAAGAAGTATGCTCCCTTCGGAAGCGCTGCAATGTCAATACCATTTGCGGGAATGGTCTCGGGAATTTCCAAAATAGCGCGCCCTTGCGCATCCGTAATTGTTACGGCGTGTAGCGCTGCTGATCCGCTATTACCAAGAACAAACAACCATTTGTCTGCCGGATTAGGAAAGACAGCCAGATCAACCGCATCCTCAGTGCTTTCTTCTACGCTTGTCATCGTTGAACTTTGCACAATAGTTGCCGTTGTACTCACACGCCCGCCGCCGACTACCATTCCCATTCCGCCCATGCCCCCTATTCCGGCTACACCTTGCGCCGCACCAACAGCAATAGACAACACCGGAAAGAAAGTAACGCCGTCATAAAATTCATAGCGTGTTTGGTTATTGGTAATTGCTCCGAGTGTGCCGATAGAATCAACTTCGCGGCTGATTCGCTTGATGCAAAGTGTGGAGCTGAACGTCACATTACCCGGCAATATCAACTTACCCGTTGCCAGTGGAATAATGGTATCTCGCCCACTTGCATTGATGTTCACATTAAGACCGCCCATTCCGCCGGGAAGAGCGGCGCTAAGGGCTTGTGTGAAACTGTAACTTCCTGTCTGCACGGGTGAATCAAACGAAAACGGCACCGTCAGAATTTTCTGACTATTCGTATAAACCGTAGCACCTGTTAGCTTGGTGGCAATACCTGTTTTGGACAATGTACCACCGGAAAAGGAATAAAACGTATAGGATGTGTCGCTGCTACGCACCGCTGCTAGCGTTGAGGACATTGCAAATGCAGAGTATGGGGTGGCAGATGGCTTCACAAAACTGATTGTATAGGCGGCTCGGCTTTGGGTTGACCATGCAGAATAATCCCATGTTTGGTTCGTTCCGGCGGATGGAGCAGTGAACGTGACAAGCCCCAGTGAGTCAACTTCTTTGAGTGAAAATACGCTTCCTGCGGACGGAACAACATTGGAAGCCGTTAAGACGACTTGAGAAAAAAGATGATTGGAAAACAGAATGATGCAAAGGAACATCAGGACGAGATATGCACGACAATTTTTCATTGTTCTATTGAGTGGTTTGTAAAAATATTGGTTAAAACATACAAATAACCTTGGTACAAATCTACGGTTCATGGAAAAATCATTTGTTAAGTGCTTGTTAAGGATTTGTCAAATGGGTGTTAAATTGCACTTTGTCTCATAAACATTCTTTCAAAAGCCACTTTGATACGGTATTTTTGTATCATCACAATTCTATCGCGGATAGTCCGAAACGGTAGTCTAAAAACGGCATTTCGTCACACAATGGCTCAATTACGCATCAAATCACCCCTGCTCTTGCTCTTAGGCTTACTGCTCTTGCTCATTCCCATCTTTGCATGGCTCCAATGGCGCTGGATAGGTGAGATTTCTGACCGCGAAGCCGAGCGACTGCGCATCAATGTCCGCACAACGAGCACATATGCGGCGTGGAATTTCAATCAGCGCCTCATGGGACTTCAACAAGCATTTACCCTTCCGGCCGAGACAAGCGATAGTGCCATAGCGGAGGAATTGTCGGATGCGTGGAACCTCTGGAAACAGCATAACGACTCACATCTTGTGGCATCGGTTTATTTTGTCCGTGCTCCGGGGCATAGCGCGTACCGCCTTGATCTGCCGACGAAACAACTTTCGCCCATTTCCGATAGCCTTTTGGCATCCATCGGTATTGACCTTGAGAAAGCGCAACCCATCACCATCAGTCGCGTTACCAAATCCCTTCGCGCCCTTATTCTACCAATGTTTCCTGCCAACATGGGTAATCGGTTTTCTTCCGGCACAGGATATTTTTCCAGAACCAATCCCCCACAAGACGCACCACCTAAAGATTCATTACCCAACGGAGCGCAACGGAGCAATAAATCTATGCCTTTGGTAGTTCCCAAAGAAATAGCGCGGGGTCTGCCACAGCAAAAAGCTCCTCAGCAAAAAACTCCACCCGACGGAAATCTGTATCATGGGAATCGGCAGCAACGCCCATCACGCGAAGGCATCATATTTTCAGCACCCGGGAATTTTTCAATGAGTTATATCATTGTCGTTCCTGACAGTGCCTATCTCCGCAAGCACTTTCTTCCCTCTATCATCCAGCAATACTTCCATGAGCGAGAGTACCGTTGGGCGGTGATACAAAGCGACGACAGCACACTTCTCAGTTCTTCCGAACCAATACTTTCGCCACGCGAAATGGCGACACCGGACTTCACAACGGTCATCGGCTTTATTCCACCTCGCCCGCCCGGACGCATGGGGCGAACGATGGCGGCTTTAACATCGCGTATGCCACTTATTCTGGCGACAGAGAGCGATTCAATTTTGCAGAAAAATCGTGCGCAGTCCTCGCCCGTACAAAATCCGGCGCGGACTTCGGGAGCCGATTCTCTCGCCCTCAAAGAATTTTTCGGAACGACCGAACTGCGCGTCGTGGCAGCGCGGGGTTCGCTGGCGCGTGAGGTGGAGGCATTTCGCTGGCGAAACGTGGCGGTAAGCTTCGGCGCACTTCTCGTGTTGGCGGGCGGCTTAGTGGTGGTCTTTGCGGCAGTTGCACGCTCGGAGCGCTTGGCGCGTCAGCAGATGCAATTTGTGGCGGGAGTTTCGCATGAACTTCGCACACCACTTGCGGTCTTACATTCGGCAAGCGAAAATTTATCGGACGGCATTGTCAAAACACCCGAACAAGCACGGCGCTACGGGCAAGTGATGAAGCGAGAAATTACGCGCCTTGTGGAAATGGTCGAGCAAACATTAACCTTTGCCGGTATTCAATCCGGCAAGCGCACGTTTGAATTTCAACCAACCGACGTACAAACGCTTATTGAGGACTGTCTTGAGCGCAATGCCACTTTTTTGCAGGGTGAAAACTGTGCGCCGGAAATTCACGTGCAAAGCGGCTTGCCACCTATCCATGCCGACAGCCGCGCACTTGGCTCGGTACTGGATAATTTGCTTGCGAACGCCGTCAAATACAGCGTTGGCGGCTGCACGGTACGCATCACATCAAGCATTGTGGGCAAAGAATTGGTGATTGCCGTGCAGGATTCAGGCCGCGGCATCGCTGCTAAAGAGCAAAAAAGCATTTTTGAGCCATTTTATCGAACGCGGGAAACGATTGATGCCCAAATTCACGGCAACGGGTTGGGACTGAGCATCGTGCAGCACATCGTTAAGCAGCATGGTGGCTTCGTGCAGGTCGTGAGCGAACTTGGTAAAGGTTCGACATTTTCCGTACATTTTCCACTTGCAAAGCAGTTTGCCCTTCCAAAAACTACTACTGCAGAAACTCTTCTCCAACAACCTGAGACCTAAGCATCTGGACAGTGATTCTTGGAACACAGACAAGAGTGTCTGTGCCACCGAAGCTAGTTCCCATGCCGTAGCACAGACACTCCTGTCTGTGTAGATAGTTCAAGATAATTTCGTTCAACACCTTAGCAGCCTATATGAAATACTCACTTCTCCTTATCGAAGACGACGCGGGACTTGTTTTTACGGTTTCCGACCGACTTCTTGCCGAAGGATATGACGTAGAAACGGCACTGGACGGGCGCATCGGATTAGAACTGGCGCAGACACAACGCTTCGACCTCATTTTGCTGGACGTAATGCTACCCGAAAAAAATGGTTTTGAAGTCTGCCGCGACCTCCGGCGAAGCGGCATCACCACGCCTATTCTCATGCTCACCGCTCGTGGGCAATTAGACGATAAAGTTACGGGCTTGAAACTTGGTGCGGATGATTATCTTACCAAACCTTTTGAAGCACCGGAACTCATTGCCCGCATTGAAGCACATCTTCGGCGTAGTCAGTATGCTGCATCAAACGAAGCATCGGCAAAGGGACAGGATGTTTACGAGTTCGGCGACGTGCGCGTGGATGTGCGCGGCATGGAAGCACAGCGGGGCGGTCAGACGTTGGAATTATCGGCAAAGGAATTTCAGCTTTTGCACTACCTTCTCGAACATCGCGGCACGATGCTCACCCGCGATGACATTTTGAACAATGTCTGGGGCTACGATGCCATGCCGACCACACGCACCGTGGACACGCATATTGCATGGCTGAGGCAAAAGCTGGAACCCAACCCACGGCAACCGCAATATATCGTGACAGCGCACGGAGTTGGCTATAAATTTGTGGGGTGAGAATGGCTGAAAGATACAGTCAGAAGTTTCGTGCTCATTCGTCGGAAGATGGTTTGTTCTTCGCAGTCGCTTTTGTGCGCAATGTAGCAATGATAATGACAAATACGCCCAGAACCAAGACCGATGCAGGATACGCTGCGAATTGTACTGCCGTGCTATACTCTGCTTGCTGATAGTGTTGCCACCCATTGTACACGCACCATCCCATAGAAAGCGGCACAACAAGGCACAGCGCTACGGACAAGAACACAAGCACAGGACGGTCAGTATCGTCAAATGCTTTATAGGGCATAAACAACGCAAAAGGTGCAGCAATAAGAACCGATAGCGTGCCTATGCACAAGAGAAACAGGGCAAGTATAGTCATCAGAAAAGGGATGAATGAGAAATATGTTGCTCAACGAAAGGCTTTTTGGTTTAGTGACCTCCCCCACCGCCGTCACCGCCACCATCAGAACCACCATCACCGCCCGCATCGCCAAAGGAACCAACGGCATCGGAAATAACATCCACCGCAACCATGAGCATATCCAGCGAAATTTCCATTGCCTCCATTATCTCTTGGCGACGCTCTGCGTCTTCTATTGCTTCGTCGGTAAACGTTCCGTGGGGTTGTTTCTTCAATGCCGCTTGCACATCGTTATCTAAAGCAGTTGGATTGTTGTGAAAGCGCTCCGGGAAAACATACCGAAGGAGTCGTGCCGACTTTGCGAGACTGAGCAGTACAAGCGTTGCATATTCCGGCGGTTCTTCTGTGCCGAGTAGATTCTCCAAACGCTTGATAATTGCTTGTTTCGCGGCGATGTCAGCAACGGGAAAACGCTTTACCGTAAAGAATTTCCATTGCTTGCGGAGTTCTTGGCGCACGATGCCCCTATCAATAAGGCTTTGTAGCAATCGCCCCGACGTAGTATTGTAGGTGTAGAGAATTTGCACCCAATACTTTGCGTCCTTCGGCTTTTTTGCTTTTACTATTCGTTGCAAGAAGGTATTCAAGGTGACATTTGGCGCGGTGTGCTGCTTCGGAATACAATTCTTCTTTTCGTCCAAACCAATATACCCGCCCAAAAGCAAGTCCATAAGCGCTCCGCCTGCAAGTGCATAGCCCACACGCTGCGTGAGATTGTAATCGTGCGGCTTCCCGTCCTCGTCGCGCATGGAGAGGAGTTGAAGCTGTTCGTAGAGATAGAGAGTATCCTTCATAGACTCATAGTGAAATGAAACATTGACTATTTTTTCGGAACTATTTTCTCACAATTCTTTTCTTCACCGCCACCGCCAATTTCTCCAATTCCACGACCGTAATAATGGAGAATGAGACGAGCAAAATGCGCAGCCAATCGCCCGCATCAAGCGAAAACGGCGTGTTCAACAGTGCATCAATAAACGGTAATTCCACCGCGCCAATCTGCATCGCCATTGCAAAAAACATCACGCCTAAGAGTGGGAAGTTGTCCGAGAAGCTGATTTTTTTGATAGCCTCGCCGCTCCTCTTACCGGGCAAACTCCAGAAAAGCGAACGCTCCAGCGAGCGCGAATTTTGTACGTTCCAGATTTGAAAGAGCGCCAGCGTACAGAACGCCACGGTTTGTGCTTTCAAAAGCGGCATTTGCAAAATATGGAGATTGTACCAGAAAAGCGATAGCGTACCGAGCATCATCCAGATACCGCAGAAAATGATATGCCCGACCATGCGCGTTGAAAGCAGCGCCTCGTCTCGCTTGCGGGGTTTGTGGTGCATCACGTGTCCGTGTTCTTTTTCAAAAGCGAGTGGGAACGTCGAAGTGCCATCGGTCACAAGATTTATCCAAAGAAGTTGCGCAGGCAAGACAGGAAGCGGGAATCCGACCAGTACCGAACTGGCAACCGTCAGGACTCCGCCCAAACTCGTGGTCAGAATATAAATCAAAATATGGCGTAAATTGCTAAAAATAACACGCCCACGCCGCACGGCAGCAGCGATGCTCACGAAATTATCGTCGGTAATGACCATTCCCGAAACGTCTTTCGCCACATCCGTTCCCGACCCCATTGCAATACCGATGTCGGCTTGCTTGAGTGCCGGAGCGTCATTTACGCCATCGCCCGTCATGGCAACGACGAGGTTATAGCGTTGGAGTTGCTTGACAATGCGCAATTTATCCGTTGGCGAGACCCGGGCATAGACATCGGTTTTTTCCACGCGCGTGTACAGTTCTTCGTCCGACATTGCGGCAAGGTCACGACCTGCCAAGACATCAGGCTTTTCCTCGCCCGCCAGTCGCAGGTCGTAGGCGATTGCCTGTGCCGTTTTTGCGTGGTCGCCGGTTATCATTTTCACACGAATACCGGCTCTGCGACATTCGGCAATAGCATCTTTTGCTTCTTCGCGTGCTGGGTCAACAATTCCCACCAAGCCAAGACACACGAGGTCACCAACATTTTCTAATTCATTGGGTTCGAGAGCTTCTCGTACTTCTTTCATTGCCAAGTAGAGTACGCGCAAGCCTTGTCCGGCAAATCTTTCTGTTTGGTCGTGCAATAACGCCGAATCAACGGGAGCAGTAGAACCATCTGCCCGCATCATTACGCTTGAGCGCGGCAAAAGTCGTTCCAATGAACCCTTGAGAAGAACATACCGTTTACCGCCACTTGTCGCGGACACAGCCATAAACTGACGCTCCGATTCAAACGGCAAATCCACGGCAATACCCCATTTTTCGCGCTCGGTGTCCTTACCCGCTTTATGCGCCAGCACAAGCAATGCGGCTTCCGTGGGGTCGCCGATAACTTCAAAGGCAGTAGCATCTTGTCCGGCATCCTTCAGGTGTGTTTCTGTACAAAGCTGCCCTGTTCGGATAAGCCACGCAAGAGCCTGATTCTGCTCTTCAGCCATGTTTACACTTGCGCCGCTCGCATCGGTAATAACACCTTTTTTGTCATAGCCCGTTCCAGAGATGCTGTACACCGCGCCATCGGTAAAAAGCTGCACAGCCGTCATCTGATTGCGCGTCAGTGTTCCGGTTTTGTCGGAGCAAATAACGTTTGTGCTACCGAGCGTTTCCACCGCAACGAGCTTGCGTATAACCGCATGGCGCTTTGCCATCAGCCGCATACCAATCGAAAGCGTAATGGTGACGGACATTGGCAGCCCTTCAGGTATCGCCGATACAGCAAGACCAATCGCAGTGAGCGCCATCGTCAGCGCGGATTCACCACGAAGCCAACCGATAAGAAAAATCCCCACCACAATGGCAACAATACCGATGCTCAGATATTTTCCGAAACTCGCCAAGCGCTCCTGCAAGGGCGATTCATTTTCTTCGACGTTTTGGATTTCGGTCGAAATTTTACTAAACTCCGTTCCCAAGCCTATTCCCGTGACAATGGCTTTACCACGCCCGCGCTGAACTATCGTTCCGGCAAAGAGCATATTTAAGCGGTCGCCCACCGAGGCATGAGCATCAAGCTGTACGTTGGGATTTTTTGTCACGGCAAGTGATTCCCCCGTCAGCATAGATTCATCCACTTGAAGCGTGGAGGCATTAAAAAGGCGAGCATCAGCAGCAAGCCGCGTTCCGCTTTCGACTAAGAGAATATCACCGCAGACCAGTTCCCGTGCGGGTATTTCGACCATTTGCCCATTCCGCCATACTCTTGCCGTGGGCGCAGTCAATTTTTTCAAAGACTGCAAAGCGCTTTCGGCTCGGCGTTCTTGAATAAAACCCACGACGGTATTCAAAATCACCACAAATGCAATAACAAGTGCGTCTTTCGGTTCTGCTACCAGCGCGTTCACAATCCCCGCCACAATCAGGATGTACATAATTGGGTCGTTGAACTCCTGAAGGAACTGCAACCATACAGGCGTTTCCTTTGGCGGCGGAAGCTCGTTAAAACCATAGGTTTCACGAGCTTTATGGATATTTTCTTCTGTAAAACCCTGTTCGGTATTAGCGTTAAATTCTTGGATAACGCTTTCAAGCGACTTGGCATGAACACTCATAAGTATGAACGGCAAAAGTGGTAGGAATAGATTCGGTACGTCAACATCAATGCCCTGACAACGATGGATTATGCTGCGGTTTGCTTACGCAGTTATTTTCTCAAGAACCATGTATCTCATTTACATCTGCGGTGCGGTATCACTGGCAGCAAGGACAAGCAAAGCGATTATCAATACGGCGCTATACTCAATACCGCCCGTACCGTGCTCGCCAACAAACCAGCCAGCGCTGGCGTGAATCAAAATAATGCCGATAACGAGCATCCCGATAAACGCCGCAGAAAGCCACTTCGTGAAGCGTCCCCACGCAAGCAAAGCACCACCGATAAGCTCAAATGCCGTAATCACCCACACAATAGCAACGCCCATGATAAAGCCTTTGCCTTCCAAAAAGCCCCCGAAGCGTTCAATCGTGCCGCCTATAACGCGCACCGAGGCGTGCGCTAGAAACACAAAAGCGATAGAAACTCGTAACACAACAAGCATTTGTGCTAAACTCAGAAAAGGAAATTTTTGCATTAGTCTTGGAAATAATGAATGGAAACGGAACGTGGGAACTACGACTGTGACAGATTCTTCATTATCCTTTTTTGTGGCGCACTGCCAGCACCGCACAAGGCGAACTTAGCAAAAGCCGCTCAGTGGTGCTGCCCAAGACAAAATGCTCCACACCGCGCTTGCCGCTTGTGCCAATGACAATAAGCGCAATATCGTGATGCTTTGCATACTCTGCCAAGACCAAATCCGGGCGACCATGCGCAATATGCGTCACGCTTGCGATGCCTTTTGCCTTGAGTTCTTCCTGAAGTGCGTTCAGTTTCTCGTGGGAACGCGCCTCCACCAGTGGTCCGATTTCCTTGAGCTTTGTATATACATTGCCCCATTCTTCGGTATATTCAATTTCTTGAATGACGTGCGCAAGATGCAAGGTTGCATTGAACGCTTTAGCTAACGTTTCGGCATACTCCAGTGCATGAGCCGAGGGGTCGGAAAAGTCAGTGGGAACGAGGATGTGAGCGTTTTGTGTAATCATGTAGTATCTCCAAATTTTTCAAATGATGAGTTTTGAGTTCGCGGACAATAGTTTTTCAGTAAAATCTTGTGAGCAAGGCAGCATGCTGC
>JANYDO010000465.1 GCA_025363605.1 Candidatus Kapaibacterium sp. | reverse complement strand
CTGATGCGAAAAGTCTGAGCATGAATCAGTTGAACGCAATGATGCTTGACCGCGACGGGGCAATTTGGGTGGGAACATGGGGCGCAGGGGTGAATCGCATCAATACTCAAACAGGCATCATTACACGCTTCAACAGCCAATTACCCCAAAGTGCGCTTGTCAATGATTTCGTTTCTGCGCTTTTCCAAGACCGCGATGGTGATGTATGGGTCGGTACGGCAGGCGGTGTCAGTCTTCTTCATCTTGCAACGGGTACGAGCACTCATTTTAAGAAAACTCCTGAAAATCCGCGCTCGCTGGGCGGGAACTTCATTCGTTCCTTTTGGCAAGATGGCGGCGGCACAATGTGGATTGCTGCCGAACAAGGCGGCGTAACGCTTTTGGACAAAAAGACCGGATATACAGAAATTTATCTGCACGAGCCGACGAATGCTGCCAGTTTGAGCAACGACAATATTCGCTGCATTTTTTTCGACAAGCAAGGTGCGCTCTGGTTCGGTGCATTAGGCGGCGGACTGAATAAATTCGACCCCTACGCCCGTAAGTTTCTGTCGTATCATCAAGAGGTTAATAATCCTTTCAGCCTCAATAACAATGTGGTGCGAGCGATTGCGGAAGATGATTGCGGTATGGTATGGGTCGGCACAGAAGGCGGCGGACTGAGTAAATTCGACCCTGCCGCACAGCGTTTCACAGCGTACCGACATGACCCCTCGAATCCGAAAAGCATTAGTCATGATGTGGTGCGGGGCATTGCTTACGACAAAAAACGAGGTGTTCTCTGGATAGCCACCGGCGGCGGCGGACTGAATCGTTTTGAGCCGAAACGTGGCGTATTCAAAACGTATCGCGTCAATTCCAGCGCCGCATATTCGATTTCTAACGATTTCATTCGCCCGCTTTTGCTCAATGCCGACGGAACGCTTTGGGTCGGCACGGAAGGCGGCTTGAATCATTTCGACCCAGCGACAGAGCGCTTCACAGCATATCACTCCGATGCGAACGACCCCCATAGCCTCAGTTTTGATGTGGTGTTGTCGTTGTATAGAGACCGTTCGGGAGCGCTTTGGGTGGGTACGTTGCAAGGATTGAACAAATTTGATTCCGCGAATCGCACCTTTACCCAATTCCCGTATAACACACAGGACGCTCACACCCTGCAAAGCGGGAATATCCGCTCTATGCTGGAAGACAGCAAAGGGCGCTTTTGGGTGGGCACGTGGGGCGGCGGCTTGAATCTCTTTGACCGCACGACGGGGCGTGCTGAGGTCTTTCGTGAAAAAGACGGTTTGCCGAATGATGCTGTCTATGGCATTATGCAAGATAGCATGGGTGGTCTCTGGTTGACAACAAATAACGGTTTGGCTCGCTTCAATCCTGACACGCGAGCGTTTCGCACGTACGATGCCGATGACGGTTTGCAAAGCAATGAGTTTAATAGCGGAGCCTATCATGTCGGCGCAAGCGGCCGGTTTTACATCGGCGGAGTGAACGGATTGAGTATATTTTCTCCGCAGCGCATCACCGATAATACCACACCGCCGCCAGTGGTCATCACGGGGTTCAAAAAATTCAACAAACCCGTGCAGCTTTGGCAAGACCTGACTTCCGAGCCGGAGATTACGATTCCTTACGATGATAATTTCTTTTCGATAGAATTTGCCGCACTCAATTTTACCAATGCACGCAAAAATCAGTATCTCTACAAACTTGATGGTTTCGATAAGCACTGGATTGACGCAGGCACAAGTCGTGAAGCGGCGTACACCAATCTCGACCCGGGAGCATATACTTTCCGCGTAAAAGCCTGCAACAACGATGGTCACTGGAACGAGCGTGGGGCAAAGCTGCATATCAGAATTTTGCCGCCGTGGTGGATGACGATTTGGTTTCGTGCTGGTATGGCGTTGTGCTTTGTGGGAACGGGTGGCGCATGGTTCTGGGCGCGGTGGCGGCGTGTCCATCATCAAAAACGAGAATTGGAACGTCTGGTGAGTGAGCGCACAGAACAGCTTCAGGAAAGCAACCTTGAATTATCCCAAGCAAACGAGGAAATTCAACTGCATATCCAAACCGTGAGCGAGCAGGCTTGGGAAATTGCGACGATGAATACGCAACTGAACGCCCGCAACCAAGAACTGGAGCGACTGAATGTCGAAAAGAATGAGTTCTTGGGGATAGCTGCGCATGACCTCAAAAACCCCCTCTCTGGTATTCTTTCCAGCGCCGAAATTTTGGAGCGTTATTATACGAACAATCCTGCCACAGAGCGTTTTACCAGCATGATTATCAAGTCAAGTGACCAAATGCTGGAGATTATTACGAATATACTGGACGTTAATCGTATAGAATCCGGTCTCTTGAGCTTTGATATGGAGCCGATTGATTTGGAAATACTTGAATTGATTATTGATGCCTACCAGTCTCGTGCAGCAGATAAAGGTATTCTTCTTCATTATGAGCATCCCGAACAACACGTATCTGCCTTGGCAGATAGCCAATCTTTTCGACAAATATTTGATAACTTGATTTCTAATGCGGTAAAGTATTCACCGCATGGGAAAAATATTACGGTAAGAGTAAAAGATGCTCAGATTTTACACGCTGAAAATGGGTCTGTGTCGTCGGAAGCCGATGAATCTGCAAAGGACACAACGGGAACAAACGTTGAATCCCTATCTTTTCCCGTTTCTTCTTCTTTTGTCAGAATCGAAGTTCAGGACGAAGGTCCCGGTATTTCGGATGAGGATATGAAGCGGCTTTTTGGTAAATTCGCTCGTCTTTCGGCACAGCCAACGGGCGGCGAACATTCAACGGGTCTGGGACTCAGCATTGTCAAGAAAATGGTCGAAGCGATGCAGGGGCGCGTATGGTGTGAGTCGGAGCTTGGCGCGGGCGCAAAGTTCGTTGTGGAATTGCCGAAAGCGGAACAAGCATAAATGCTTCCGTGAAGCATGATGGTTGTTCGCTTTTCACAATGTTCACTTCTCACTCCTCATCATGGATTTCCCCTCATTATCACTGCTCTATGCTGTGTACATCGCGTACACGTTTGATTGCGCGGTAGGTGTGGCTCTATTGCGGAAAGCTATCCGAGAGCGGCGCATAGCGGAGAGTGCGGAAGCCGTGAGCCATGCCTTTTTTTCACTAAGCCTCCTTCTAAGTCGTGCCTTGACAACTGCCGTGCTTACCTTGTGCCTCCTCCAAATTCTGAGCATGATGACTCTGGAACGCTGGCTGTGTATCGGGTTGTTTGCTTGTTCTCTTGTTCTTTCCCTGATGACGCTGGCGCAAAGATTTTTTCGCTCACCACCACCCGACACCAACAATATTTTTTCTTCCTACCGATTCCCTCTCAATCCTCATTTTGAAGCTCTGTGGTCAGCAAATCCGCAATATTACGAAGCTGGTTCGTTACGTTTACGCAAGGTGGAACTTCCGCATTGGCGTTTTGAGTCGCCGGAGTTCACCGATGTACTTTTTGTGCTGGAAGGTATCATTATGGTCGAAACCGCGATTGGTTCGCCGAACGGTGCAGCGACGCATCACGCGGTGGATTTGGTGTGGCAAGTTGCTGAGGAAATGAATATTCGACACAGCCGTGCTGTATTGTTTTCTGATGCCTACAATGTCCGTAAATCAAGCTTTGAGGCGCGAAAAGTTGCAGCGCAATTCTATGGTGAAGCCGCACTAATATGGGACTGCTACTTGTTTCTCAACCCCACTGTGCGTGTGTCGTTCCGCTTGACGAAGCCATTTGCGCCCGGTGCATTTCGTTCTATTCGTATTGCTAATAGTTTCCATGAGGGTCTTCGGAGTATTCTTGCACAATACTCTCACGCTGCACCGCCGGAAAATGAGCCGTGGCAGCCCCGTGACTACTCGTTTCCCACCAATCCATATTTTGAGGAGCGCTGGAAGTATTCCTTAGAATATTTCGAGGTGAAGGGAGTAAAACTGCGGAAAATTCAGCCTGCTGAATGGCGCTATCAAGTGCCGAGCGGAGAGCAGACGCTCTTTATGCTTGAGGGAGTGATGCTTGTCGTCAAGGTACAAGGTCAACATTTGGATAAAGCTGCGATAGAAGCAATGATGCAGAACACTTTTCACGTGCTTGCCCATAATGGTAACAAGGCGATACCGATGGCGCTGACACTCGATTTCTCGGATGTACCCATAGATGCTACTTTGCTTTGTGCCGATGTCGAGCCGATGCTGAACGATGCAGCGCTACTCACGGTATGCTGTATCCCGTCACCGCTTCTCCAAGAAAAAATACAACCCTCACAAATTTTTATTGCTTCTCGTACTGCTGACGGCACGCTTGATAGAAAGGCTGTCACATTTGTCCCTACGCTGGAAGAGGCATTGGACAAAATGCTAGTACATTTTCTCGACAGCGGTGATGAATTGGCTTCTGCACGGTCTGATATTGCTGGTGCAGAGCGGGTGGAGAGTCATACTGAAGAATTCCATGAACGCCGAATTGAACAGATTTATACGCTGCTGGCGCGAATAGCCGATAACGAACCGGAAACGCTTGCACCACCTCAATTGCCAAGTGGTGATTTGTATGCTGATGTCTTCAAGGCTATGGAGGTAGTCTATGAGGATAAACGGCGGCAAATGCAAGAAATTATGGAACAAAAATATTTGCTGGAAAAGCAGTCCGCTCACATTCAAGAGGTCAATACCCAGCTTTCGTTCCACAATACCCAACTTGACGAGCAGAATCAACAGTTAGCGGCGCTCAATAATGAAAAAAACGAGCTAATGAGTATTGTGGCGCACGACCTCAAGAACCCCATTGGTGCTATGCGGACGATGGCAGAACTCATTGCTACCGGTCAGGTGGCGCAAGGGGGAGAAGTAGCGGAAAATATCGTCGGCATAGCAAACCGTATGTTGGCGCTTGTTGGCAATCTTCTTGACATCAATCGCTTGGAATCGGGCGCGAAGATATTTTCTTGTGTTGAAATAGACATTGCTCCCTTCATAGAAAGCACGATATGGCAGTATCGCCACGCAGCCGAGACAAAAAATATCACCTTTCGGTATAGTGCCGAAACGTCCCCTACGCTTGCTCTTGCCGATGAGCAAGCAATACTGCAGATTGTGGACAACCTTATTTCCAATGCCGTAAAATATTCGCCGCAGGGAAAAACTATTTTCATACGGATAAAAGATGAA
>JANYDO010000441.1 GCA_025363605.1 Candidatus Kapaibacterium sp. | reverse complement strand
TAAGCACGAACGCGCCGAAGTGCAGGTACGCGACGTGAAAAAGGGATAGAGGCGATATGGCGGCACGAAAGAAAGTCGGAAAAATGTTTCCACATAAATCTTTTGTTGCGCTAAAGAAAATCAGATTGTATCTTGTAGCGGTTGGCATTGTGAAGCTATTTTGCACCTGTTTTGGAAGCATCGTTTATGGAACTGCACGATTTACAACAATCCGAAACGCTCGCGCTTGTGGGCGTGATAGAGCGCGTCGTTATGGCAGATAAACTGCTGAACGAGCAGGAAGAGGATTTTGTGCGCTGGCTGATGGATGCCATTGGGCAAGAGCGGTATATTGACACACTGGACGCGCTGGACGGGCGCTATGGCGAAGACGATTTGCGCGATATGCTGAAAGAAATCACCGACCCCGATGTGCGGGAAATCATATACGGTACGGTGCTGGAGGCAAGCACTATCAATGCACTTGTGGGCGAGAATACCGAGTTTATGGACTGGCTTGCTGCGTTGTGGAATCTGGAAATTCGCATTGATAATACCTCTGGAGCGGAATAACCGAAACGGAATAACTTCAACGAATAATGACCGTTATTACCTCGCCGGATGACCCGCGCATAGCGCCCTACCGCAGTTTGCGCGATATTTCGACTCGCAATGCAGACGAAAAATTTTTTGTGGTTGAAAATAGTAAGGTTATTCGGCGCTTGCTCACGAGTGATTGCGAGATACGTTCTTTTTTTGCGACCAAGCATTACTACGAAGAATTTGCGCCGCTCTTGGACGCACGAAGTCTTGAGTCCGCCGGGTGTCTCATAGCAGACGAGGCGTTGATGAATACTATCGTGGGCTACAATTTGCACGAAGGCGTAATGGCACTTGCTCTTGTGCCGCATATCCCGTATTTTAGCGAGAACTTCCGCACGATTGAGCTTCCGGCAGTGTGTTTATGCGGTGTGGCGGATGCGGAAAACGTCGGGGCAATTGTTCGTAACTGCGCAGCCTTCGGTGTGCGGAGTTTGATTATTGATAGCGCTACGTGTAGTCCGTATTTGCGGCGTGCTGTTCGCGTCTCGCTTGGCGGAATCTTTGCGCTCAGGGTGTATCGCACAACTGACCTCGCTTCCGCGCTTGAGGAGATGAAACACTCTCGTCCACTTTCACGAAGCATTGCTCTTGAAACAAGCGCACAAGCACATTCACTCGCTACATTTCCATTTTCCGACGAAAGCGTTCTTATTTTCGGCAGCGAAGCGAGCGGCATACCGAGCGACATTTTATCCGTCTGCGACGCCGTCGTTGAAATACCGATGACACCGCTTGTCGCCTACGATGCCGTCAATTCGCTCAACGTTGCTGCTTCTACCGCAATCGCATTGTATCATTGGCGAAATTGCGTAAAGACCTGATGAAAGCTGCGTGAGTCAAGCGCCGACCATATCCAATATTCAGAACTCAACACTCAAATACTTCATTTTTCGAGAGGAATCCCCACAATGCGCTTAAAATGGTCAACCCGCCGTTGGGCGATGCTCGAAGTCGCCAAAACTGTCCGTTCTATCAACGTTCCGCCACCGAAGCCCAAACCACGAGGGTTCTGGTTGGACTATGTATTCAATATGCGGAATGTGTATTCAACGGCTTCCATTTTTGGTTTAATTGCGCTTATTTACTACTCGCCCGGGAATATTGAGATTTTTGACCCGATTCAGCAAGCATTGGCTGATTTTAGTTTTACCGATATTGTCTATTCGCAATGGCGACAAGATGATGCGGTTGTGGACGAAAATATTATTTTGGTGAACGTGGGGCGGAATCGAGCAGAAATAGCAATGCAGACCAAGGTGTTAGCAGCAATGCAGCCTAAGGTCATTGGCATTGACCCACTTTTGAGCAGTGAAAAAGAGCCTGAGATTGACCTTGCGCTTATTGATGCTATTCAGTCTGCAAAGTATGTCGTCATGGCGGCAAAGCTTTCCGACTGGAATAATGATGAAAAAAAACCGATGTTTTTGAAATTGCAACCGCCTCATCCAAAATTCCAACTGCCTAATGTCAGTTATGGACATACGAGCTTTACAGCCGATGATAAAAGTAAAAATACGGCTCAAACAATTCGAGATTTTGAGTCAGCATATATGGTAAAAGATTCTGCGTTGATGAAGAAAGATACGACGATTACTGCCTTTGCACTGGAAGTAGCGGAGCGCTGGAAGCCGGGAATTATTAAACAGATCAAAGAGCGTGGTGAAGACAAAGAACTCATCAATTATCGAGGAAGTTTTAATAAATTCATCCAGATTGATATTGAGCCAGAGATGGCATTAGATTCTGCGGTCGCCATGTATGGTTCTTTAGTTAAAGGGAAAATTGTCCTTCTTGGCTTTATGGGACAGCCTTTTGATAATCCGAATGATATTCGCAATAAATTTTATACTCCTGCTGCCAAAAAATATGTCGGGAAGAATCCGCCTGATATGTACGCTGTTGTCCTGCACGCGAATATTGTTTCGATGCTTATTCGTAATGAGCTTATTACTCAAATGCCCGATTGGGTAGGATATATAATGGCAGTTATTGTATGTTATCTAAATATGGCGCTTTTTCATTGGATAACCATTAAATTCCCCAGCTTTGCTGGTGGTGAGATGAAGGTAATCCAGCTTATTCAAGCAGGTATTCTTGTTATGGGTGCGATGGGATCGCTTAATACATTTAACTACCAAATCGAACTATCTCTCACTCTCGCCATTATTCTCCTTTCCTCCGACGTAATGGAGATTCACGAAAGCTCGGTTAAACGGCTTATTGAGCGAATACAGGATAATAGACGATAACGACTGCTCAAGAATATTAACAATCAAAAAGCCGCTTGAATACATGATTCAAGCGGCTTTTGTTTCTAAGCGTCAATATATTCAATCAAAGGGGTGCAATTTAGTCCATAATACGACGTAAGAATGCAGGTTTATTCAGTGCTTCACCATTGGTTTGTTCTTCGTCGGGGTGTTCCGGGTTTTCAGCGAAGCGATTGATTTTCACACCATTACCAAAGCCGGCTACATCGCGGCGTTTATACGCAGGTTCGTCGTACTTTTGCAATTCCTGAATACCGCTTGGACTGCGGGACGGAATGGAGCGGTTGACGGGAATTGGTACGGGAGCGGGTTGCACTTGCGGTTGAGGGGCTGGCACTTGTTCTTGGACAATAGGTGTAGGTGCGGGCGTTGGTGCAGTAGAAACCGAAATGTGTGGGCGTTCTTGCATTCGCTCAGAAACCGACTGCATTTCGGCATAATTAAAACCTGTTGCGACCACTGTTACCATCAGCGTGTCGCCCATTCCCTCGTCGAAAACTACGCCGTGAATGAGATTCACATCGCTACCCGTGGCTTCTTCGACAGCAGACACGGCATCACTGACCTCGAACATCGTCACGTCTTGTGTTGCGGTGATATTCACCAGTACGCCCTGAGCGCCTTTGATGGACAAACCGTCCAGTAAGGGCGAAGAAATGGCGTTTTGTGCGGCTTCAATGGCACGATGCTCGCCTTTGGCGTAGCCTGTTCCCATCAGCGCATCACCGGTGGCTTTCATAACGGTGCGCACATCGGCAAAGTCAACGTTGATGTAGCCCGCGCCGGAAATAATATCGGAAATACCGCGTGTGGCATTGTAGAGAACATCGTCCACTCGTAGAAACGCTTCTTTAACGGAGGTGTGTTTGTCAATAATTGACAAAAGGCGTTGATTGGGAATAACGATAAGCGCGTCCACATTCTTGCGTAATTCCTCCACGCCGCGCTCTGCTACTTGTCCACGCTTGGCAGCTTCCCATTTGAAGGGTTTCGTGACGATTCCTACGACTAATGCGCCCATATCGTGGGCGATTTTTGCCACGACCGGAGCAGCACCCGTACCTGTTCCGCCGCCCATGCCTGCGGTTACAAACACCATATCCATCCCTGCCAAAACTTGGCGGACTTCTTCGGCGCTTTCTTCAACGGCTTTATGCCCGACGCTAGGGTCTGCGCCTGCTCCTAACCCGCGCGTCGAGGACTTCCCCAACTGAATCTTGTGTGGGGCGAGATTGTTCTGCAATGCCTGAATATCAGTGTTGGCGGCAATAAAATCAACTTTGGACAAGCCTTTGTTAATCATGCTATTGATCGCGTTGCCGCCGCCGCCGCCGACTCCCACTACGCAAATTCTTGCGCCCTGGACATTAGTAGATTCTATTTCAATCACGGCTGTTTCCTTGAAACTGTTGATTATTAGTGTGTTGTTATGCTTGTTGTGCTTGTTTGCGAATATCGTTGTTGTCCATGGACGATATTAGAGTTCTTGAAAGAACGATTTCATGCGGTCGAAGACTGTAATACGCTCATATTGCCCGTTTGCGCCTGCTTCTTCAAGCATTGGTTCTTGGTCAAACGATTCATCGGCAAGATTGAGCGGTTCACTTGTTTGCAACGGTGGTTCGGTGCTACCGTTATTTACAAGGTCGTGAAGATTAAGATATTGCTCATGGCGTACGCCATAGCGGATAAGCCCGATGCCGGTTGCAAATTGTGGATTTTCAATTTCCGGTGCAAGACCGGCGCGTCCGCAGCCGACGGGAATGCCGATTTTAATAGGCAAGCCGAAAATATTAGCCGCCAAGTCTTCCGTACCCCGCAAAAGCGAGCCGCCACCCGTCAGAACGACACCTGCCGAAAGATGTTCCATATAACCGGAGCGGCGAATTTCGGCGTAGGCAAATTCCAGAAGCTCTTCCATGCGCGGTTGTATAATTTGGCAGAGCATACTTTTGGTAAATTCCATTGGCTTGCGTCCGCCCACACCCGGAATCATAAAAATATCATCGTGGGAAAGCTCTGCCGCGTAGGTGTGTCCATACTCACGTTTGACGCGCTCTGCTTCTTTAGCTAATATGCCAAGACCTTTGCGAATATCGTCCGTAACTTGCCGTCCGGCGATACCGAAAACGGCTGTATGACGTATGATTCCTTCTTCAAAAATAGCAATATCCGTCGTACCGCCACCGATGTCAATGAGCGCCACACCGATTTCTTTTTCTTCATCGTCCAGCACAGAATAGCTGCTGGCAATCGGTTCTAGCACAAGGTCGCGCACACGCAGTCCCACGCGCTCTACACACCGATAAATGTTCTGCGCCGCCGTCACAAGCCCCGTCACAACATGAACACGAGCTTCCATGCGAATACCACTCATGCCGACCGGCTCTTTGATACCGTCTTGTCCGTCAATAATATAATCTTGCGGAATGATGTGCAGAATCCGGCGGTCAGCAGGAAGCGCAATGTTTCGTGTTTCTTCGAGAAGACGGTTCACGTCATGGCGGCTAATTTCACGATTGGGATTGGAAATCGAAATAATACCAGTGGTCTGGAAGGATTGAATATGGTCGCCAGCGATACCGACAATCACCTCTTCAATCGCCACGCCCGACTGTTGCTGCGCCTTATCAATTGCTTCTCGAATTGAATTGACTGTTTTTTCTATATTCACGACCACACCACGATTCAACCCCTCGCTTGGTGCACGACCAATACCGACAACCGTCATTGTAGCGTCGGAGTGAACCTCCGCAACAATGGCGCAAATCTTTGTTGTGCCAATATCCAAGCCTACAACAAAATTTCGCAATGCCGCCCCTCCAGCATCGTCAGCTGCAATACCCTGCTTATCGAGCGGGTCAACAATTTTACGCATTCTACTCATATTGTTTTTATTGTTTTGCTGATGTGTTGCGGAATCTTGTGTTGAACAATAGCTTGTCGTCTAATAGATTTCAGTATTAAGGTATTGAACGAAATTATCTTGAACTGTCTGCACAGACAAGAGTGTCTGTGCTACGGCATGGGAACTGGTTTTGGTGGCACAGACACTCTTGTCTGTATTCCAAGTATCACTGTCCAAATGCTTATCAATCAATTTGATGGATGAATGACAACTTGATTTTGCCAACGAACATCCACGTATGCTGCTTGTTTGAACTTGTCGTGCGCTTGTCCTGAATGGTGCAAGAATGCTGATATTCGGGTGATTTTTTGCTCTTTATCCTCATCGCCACCAAACCGAATCGGCGCTGGACTTTCCGTGAAATGGAGTGTCATGTCGCCATTAGAAACAATATCAATCTCGGAGAGTGTCTTATAGAGTTGCGCATCTTGTTGTTGCAATATTGTCATTGTTGCAAGAACTGATGCAATTCTTATGGAATCAAGGCTACTACGTCCAAGCCCAGAAAGAATAGGCAAATCAAGCACTACTTCTGTCAAGCGATAGGGCAGCAAATGTCCTTCAGCGTCAATATAAAATTGTTTTCCTTTGCTTACCACGAGTGCTATAGGTTTGCGCTCTTCAATTGTCACCGTCAAAGCATCACTTGCGCCGAGAAAGACTGAGACGCTTTTGACGAAAGGATGTTTTTGGATACGGTGTTCGATTTCTGCGGTATTCACATCGCGGACAGCCCGTGATGCGGGTAGTTTAACAAGGTCAATAATTTCCTGTTGTCGCAGAAGGTTCGTTCCAACGATGCTTACGCGGTTGATAATACGGCTTTGCTGCCACCGAAAGGCAAGTACCCAAATAACAGCAGCAGTACCTACCAACAACAGTATCAGACGAAGCGAGCCTCTTTTTTTCAAAACGGACATAAAATCCATAACCACAACCTTATCTAATACTAACGTATCAAAGGATGCAGCATAAAAATACCAAAACGCTAATGCAAGGGATTGTGCGAAAAGAAACGTTATACAGGCATAAAGTAATGTATCACCATGTTACGTTCCGAGAGGGGGCAACTTTCTTACGTTGCTGACGTAATGATAACATTGTGCCTAATCACCAAAAATATACACGGTCAAAAAGCGCTCTAGAGAATTGCTCAGAACTAAAGACAGTTATATTCTGATATATTCTGAACAAAACAGCAGATGCTGAACAAAACAGCAGATGCTGAGTTTGGCATTTATTTTGATGATTCTAAAAGAACAGTATTGGGCAATACCATTCTTTTGCCACAAGACAACAAGATATATCAAAGAATGTGCAAAACATTCTCAAATATAGCGTTGTGATACAAGTGATATAACGAGGAATTTCGCTAAGAAATGCAGTTCTGCTGCGTATGCTGCAACCGCAACAGGAAAGGCTATTTGTCTAAGCTAGCCGCAAGCTACAAGTCTTTACGCTATTTTTCAAACTTTTTTTCGCTTTTGCGAAATTTTTCTTTTTTCTATTGGTATTCAAAGGTATTTCTATGGAATTTCGTGTCCTTCAGCATCAGTTTCTGCTTTATTGCGAAACAGAGCGAGCATATTCACCGCTGACGATTGAAACTTATTCTTTTGCGTTAGATCGTTTTTGCGTGTATCTCCATGAATTTTGCGGCGAACTGCCTCCAGTGGATGCTATTCGTGCATCCGACATTCGTTCATTTCCAGGATGGCTTCATGACAAAGGGCAAAAAAACAACACTATTCGTAAATACCTTGCTGCGATGAAATCGCTCTTCAAATTTGCGCTTAAACGCGGATTTATTTCCAGTAATCCTGCCTCTGCTATTCCTGCGCCAAAACGTGAGAAGAAATTACCGAACTATTTACAGCAAGATGAAGTTGCTCTGACCATGCAACAATTCGACTGTTCGACCCCGAAAGGGCTACGCGACAAAGCTATCACAGAGCTCCTCTATAGTTCGGGCTTGCGCGTAAGCGAATTGACCGCGCTCACAATTAACGCTTTTGACGATTACAACTGTACGGTGCGAGTTCTAGGCAAAGGAAGAAAAGAGCGTATCGTACCTGTTGGGGGTATTGCGATTAGCGCGATTCGGGCTTGGCTTGCTGTTCGTCCGCAATTTGTCTCGCTCGAAAGCGGTTCGGCGATGTTTCTTTCGGTAAAGGGTTCCCAGATGACAGCCTCGCAGGTCTATAGCATTGTTCATCGTGCCATGCAGACTACGACTGAAGCCCGCCAGAAAAGCCCTCACGTGTTGCGCCATAGCTTTGCCACTCATCTGCTTGATAATGGCGCGGATATTTATGCCGTGAGCCAAATGCTTGGTCACGCATCTCTTTCTACTACGCAAATCTATACTCACATTTCGATAGAGCGCTTGAAAGATTCCTATAAGCAGGCGCATCCACGTTCTGAAGCAAATATGTCAATGTAAAGATTGCTGCGGTGAAAAATTGCTTTATTATGAAGTTGACAAAGAACAAGAAGTATCCTATATTTACGCTTATAAAGTTTGATAATTTGAGTTCAAACGACTTGGATGGCGCAGATATTGATGACTATTACTTCTAGTCACAGTCAAAGAATGTGCCAGTCAGTTTTTATCTACCACATCAGTCTGGGACACAAGGTTATATCAGCTTTGATAGCATATCACCCATACCGAACCATTCTTGCGTTCTGCAGGAGCAAGGTGTCTCAATACATGAATAATGTTTCATTTCTTGACAGTCAAGAAGCGTTGATATTGCCTCACACTCCCGCTGTTGCTCCTATTTATCTATGGCGATGGGGGGCTTTGTTGTGCTTTATTGCTTGCATTGCTGTATGTACTCCTTATACAAGTACGGCTTTGCACAAAAAGGCTTACGAAACCCACAGTATGGACGAAGGACTGTGGACATTTGATAGCCCTCCCTTAAAACTTCTCTTTGACCGCTACAAATTCACTCCTACGAAAGAATGGCTTGATACGCTTCGTTTAGCAACGGTGCGTTTCACCACCGGAGGAGGTTCAGGTTCATTTGTTAGTCCGCGAGGGCTGGTAATAACGAATCATCATGTTGTTTTGGAGCAGTTACAACGACTTTCTACGAAAGAGCGAGATATTATTGCCGGTGGCTATACTGCCGCTACACAGGCTCAGGAGTTGAAATGTCCCGAAATGGAACTGCACGTGCTGGTCGAAATGGAAAACATTACAGCTCGAATGTTGCGTTTAGTGAAAAAGGGTATGACGGATGAAGAACTTTTTGTCGCACGACAAGCGGAAATACGACGCATTGAAGCAGAATACTCCTCCGCACGCGCAAATACTCGCGCCGAGGTCGTCACACTCTATTCCGGAGGTGAATATTGGCTCTATCACTACAAACGCTATACGGATGTGCGTCTAGTGGCAGCGCCGGAATTGCAGGCTGCTAATTTTGGTGGTGATTACGATAATTTTACTTATCCACGCTATGCCCTTGATTTTGCACTGGTACGAGTCTATGAACACGGGAAGCCGATTCAGAGCCAGCATTATCTGAAGTGGAAAACGAAGGGAACTGTACTTCGTGAACCTGTCTTTGTGGCGGGCTATCCCGGTTCTACCAATCGTCTGAATACCTATTCTCAATTTGTGTTTAACCGCGATGTTTTTTACCCTTTCATGCTGCGGCGTATTAATTCTATGCTGGCCACGGCGCGGCGCTATTCCGAGCGCGGCCCGGAGCAGGCACGACGAGCACTGGAGGATATTCTGAATGATGAGAATATAAAAAAGTCATTTGTCGGTGAATACCAAGGCTTGATGGATAAGGCTATTGAAACAAAATGTCGCCAAAGCGAAAATGAATTACGTCAAAAAATTGCTGCTGATCGTGATCTGACTAATTTATACGGGAATCCGTGGGAAACGGTTGACCGTGTTGTACAAAAGCAAGCGGTGATTTTCAAAGAATATACTTCAAGTTTCTCTACACCTCTTGCCGATATCGCTTTCAGTATTATTCGGTATGCTTTTGAAAAAGAAAATGTTTCTTCATCAGGTTCTACCACGGATAAATCCGTAGATCGTAAAATTCCTGAAAAGATTGTGAGTTCAGATCGCTCTGGTCAGCGAGAAATCTTAGAGGAGCTTCGCGTACAGAGCCTAAGTTCCGTCGCTATTGCTCTTGATTACGAAGAAGTTCGTCTTGCTGGGGAGTTGGAGTTTTTGCTCTCAGAACTCAGCGCCGGTGATCCTTTTGTGCGGAGTATGCTTGGTGAGGGAAGTATTCTACGCGCTCCGGCAGAGGTGGCTCGTGATGCAGTGCGTGGCACACGCCTGACAGACATTAGCTTTCGCAAAACACTTCTGGAGGGGGGGCGCAAGGCAATTGAGCGTTCCACCGATCCAATGATTGTGTTCATGCGCAAACTTGTTCCTCTTTGGCTAGAACGCGAAGAGTATCAGCGCAATAATATCCAAGCGCCACTTGCTGCGGCATTAGAGAAAATAGCTCTTGTCCGTTTTACTGTCTATGGTAAAAGCGCTTACCCCGATGCAAATTTTTCCTTGAGATTGAGCATTGGAACTATGCAGGGCTATCGTATGAATGGTACACTTGCACCTGCGCTGACGACGCTCTACGGCTTATTTGATCGTGCAGCCAGTTTTGCTTCCAGTGATGTTGCTTCTGATTTTATGTTGCCTCCGCGCTTGGCACTCAATAGAGACGCATCTCCGCGTGACAACAAAATACCACTCTCTACACCCGTCAATTTTGTTACGACCTGTGATATTGTTGGCGGTAGCTCTGGTTCGCCGCTTGTCAATAGGAATCTTGAATTTGTTGGATTGGTCTTTGATGGTAATATCGAAAGTCTTTCCGGTCGTTTTGTCTATAACGAGGAGACAGGGCGTACGCTGTGTGTGCATCCGGCGTTTATCATCGAAGCACTTCGTAAACTGTACAATGCAAGCAGCACAGCGGATGAATTGGAAGGTGTCAAGCTAAATCCCGGTGTTCCAGAGCTAAAGCCTGCTGAATCAAAGCCTGCTGATAAAAATCTCGACAAGATGCCGGAGAAGAATTCCGGCAAGCCGGATGAACCGAAGCGTACAGGCGAGATGGCGCGAAGACGAGTGCTTCGATAATACGCTTCGATAAAGTCATTCTAGTTTTTCCTCGCTCCTTTTCTCTGCTAAAAATATCTTGGAAAGTGTACTGTATTTTGCCCTAAGGAATTTCATAAGTTTGGCATGGAAAATGTAGGTTTTACTATGATTTCTCTGTATATTTCCATGCGCAATCTCACGCAAGCCCCGCGCATAATGAATATGCACCGTAGTCATTATTTCTTTCTATCCTCTTTCACTGTTTGGTACGGAGAATATGAGCGCCCCAGTTTCCTCACCTACTCAAAAAGCCCCACGTCGTAGCATTGATATTGCAACGCTTGGTGCTATCGGGCAGAGCATTACTGCCAGTCTTGACCTTGAAACTATCCTTACCACTGTCCACAAAAGCGTTGAAGAACTGATGCCTGCGGATATTTTTGGTATTGCGATTTACCGTGAATGGGGTGAAATTGAGTATCAATACTACATCGAGGGAGGTAAGTTTGAGTATATGCCTTCGGCTATTATGGAAGAAAAAAATAGCTTTGCAGTGTGGGCGATTGACCACAGCAAAGAAGTCGTCGTGCAGAACTATGCCGACGAGTACAAAAATTACGTCGAGATTTTGCGCCCCGAAGAGACAAAAGCACCTTCGCAGATGTACTTCCCACTTGTCGCCAAGAACGAACCCATTGGTCTGATTACTGTCCAAGCCTTTCAGTCGGCGGCCTATGAAGAGATTCACATAGGAATTCTCAAAACGATTGCCTCGTATGCTGCTGTCGCTATTGACAACCTCAATTCCTACTCGCGCCTTGCCAATGCCGCCGCTGAAATGGAAGTGATGAACCATAGTCTCCGCGACCTCAACGACAAAATGCAGAAAATTAATCAGGATATTTCTACGCTCAGTTCGATGGGGCAGAAAATCACGTCCACACTGGACTACGAGACCATTCTGAGCGCTATGTATCAAAGCGTTTGCGAACTGCTCGACGTTTCTACGTTTGGCTTGGGAGTAGCGCGGGATGCAGACAATACCATTGAATATCTGCTTTTTATGGTCAATGGTCATCAAAGCTATCATGTGCCGATTTCACTCGAAGACGACACCAGTCTCGCCGTCAAAAGTATGAATGAGCGCATTGAAATTGTCATGAATAACGTTCCCAACGACTATAAGCAATATGTTCCACGCCTTCGTGCTGAGGAAGCTCACGCACAGTCGCTTGTATATTTTCCACTTGTCGTGAAAAATCGTGCTGTCGGAGTACTGACGGTGCAAAGTGGCAACGTCAATGCGTACTCGAAATATCAAATTGATATGATGCGCACCATCGCCACATATGCAGCTACGGCGATAGATAATATCTATGCCTATTCGTATTTGGCAACCGCTTTCGCCGAAACTGAAAGTACCCGTGCCGAAATCACGCAACTAAATAAGCACTTGGTCGAACTGGACAACGAGAAAAATGAGTTTTTGGGTATTGTTGCCCATGACCTTAAAAATCCGCTTTCCGGTATCAGAATGTTGGCAAAAGTCTTACATGACGAATACTCCAGTATCAGTCACGAGGAGATACAGGAACTTTCCAATGATATTTTGAATTCTGCGGGGCGGATGTTTGAACTCATTACCAATCTTTTGGACATCAATGCTATTGAGCGTGGTGCAATTAAAGTATATCTCTGCGATTTTGATTTTGCGATGATTGTCAACGCACTGTGCGAAAATTATCAGCAACGTGCTCATGCAAAGGATATTAAGCTCAATTTTGAAGTCGAAGAGGGCTTGCTCTATACTTTCGCCGACCAAAATGCAACAATTCAGGTGCTGGATAACCTCATTTCTAATGCTGTCAAATACTCCCCGCACAACAAAAATGTTTGGGTGCGCTGCACCATGAATGGTTCCAAAAAAGTGCGTTGCGAAGTAAAAGATGAAGGTCCCGGACTAACAGAAGAGGATAAAGCAAAACTTTTTGGTAAATTTGCACGACTCTCTGCGCAGCCGACTGGTGGCGAACACTCAACGGGTTTGGGCTTGTCTATCGTCAAAAAAATGGCGGAAGCAATGGGCGGCACGGTTTGGTGCGAGAGCGAGTATGGTCATGGAGCGTCATTCTTTGTAGAACTACCCGTCGCAGAGAACGCCGAGTGACCGCATAAATCTTTCTTCGTCAAACTTTTACCAATGTAATTATGATGTTGTCTTCGTCTCTTCCCTGCATATCGTTTCACTTCCAAACACGCATTGCAGCGCGTATCGTCATTGTTCTATTAGCCTTGATTGTTTGTTCTTCTCTTACCGCTTGCTTTACTACCGATCCCACATTGGACACATCGGGAGAGTTGCGTACTAATGATGTAGTGATTGGCACTGGTGCGACCATTTCGGTTGATACTAATATTGTCACCCAAGTAGATGTAGTGCTAAGCGAGCGCCTTGCAAACGGTACTATTACTCGTGCAACAGCCGCTACCAAACTTTTGGTGGACAATTTTACCGGCACACCTACCGTAGGATTGGATAAAGGGCTGCGTGGTATGCGTGTAGGCAGCACCCGCACAATTACTGTTCCGCCGTGGCTGGGTTATCTAAATCATCAGCAGGGAAGCGTACCCGCGAATTCTACGATCATTTACGACGTTATACTAAATAAAACCGAGGTTTTTCTAAGAGAAGACCTCGTTGTTGGTACGGGAGATTCGGCAAAGTATAACAGCACAGTCAATGTTACTTATACCGGTCGCCTACTCAACGGTAATTATTTTGATGCCAATACCGCCGGAGCTACATTTTCATTTCGACTGGGTGCAAATTCCGTTATTCGCGGCTGGGATATTGGTGTTTTGAATATGCGCGTAGGTGGAAAGCGGCGTTTGACTATTCCTTCTTTGCTTGGGTATGGAGCAACAGCACAAGCAAAAATTCCTGCAAATTCAACTCTTATTTTTGAAATAGAACTTATTAGTGTTGTACAGTAATTAAAGCATGGAAGCATCCGAACTTCTCAAGAAAGTACGCCGCATAGAAATAAAAACTCGCGGCTTATCGAACCAAATCTTTTCCGGTGAGTACCACAGTGCTTTCAAAGGGCGCGGCATGGCGTTTAGCGAAGTGCGTCAGTACCAGCCCGGCGATGATGTGCGGACGATAGATTGGAACGTTACAGCTCGTTTCAATGAGCCGTTTGTGAAAGTTTTTGAGGAAGAGCGTGAATTGACAGTAATGCTCGTCGTGGATGTAAGTGCTTCCAAGGATTTCGGCACAAACAAACAATTCAAAAAAGACTTGGTGACCGAGCTTTGTGCCGTCTTGTCGTTCTCTGCCATACAGAATAACGACAAAATTGGGCTTATTTTCTTTAGCGATTGTATCGAGAAATTTATTCCACCCAAAAAAGGAAAATCCCATATTCTTCGGATTATCCGTGAGCTTCTCGAATTTACTCCTCAGCATAATAGCACTAATGTCGCCCAAGCGCTTCAATACTTGACCAGTGCTATTAAAAAGCGAAGTATAGCGTTTGTCATCTCGGATTTCTTAGATTCTAACTTTGAAACTCCTTTGCGGATTGCTGCAAAAAAGCATGATCTTGTTGCTATTCGTATTTTCGATGAGCGCGAAGCTACGCTTCCCGATGTAGGATTGATGCGTGTTCGAGATGCTGAAAATGGGGATACTGCATGGGTGGATACCGCGAATCCCGAAACCCGCGCCCGCTATCGGTCATGGTGGACAAGCCACGAAATGTCGCTGGCTACAGCCTTTGCACGGAGTGGTGTGGATGTGGTGCGCATAGGGACTGCTGAATCGTATATTACCCCCCTGCGCACCTTCTTCAAAGCCCGCGAACAAAAGCGGTGATTTGTTTTTATTTCTTCCAAGCAATATCCTGTGCCGATTCTGACGTGTAGTGCTTTTATTGTTGCTAATCGGCTCTATAAAGCGATGGGAAGTTTTACCGTTTACCCCAAAAAAATGTCATTTCGCCCCAAACTTGTTGCGCATCTCCTCAAGAAAAACGATTTTTGTACAAGTAGCCTGACAATAAAAGCTACACGGATTGAAAAAAACTTTAGCAAAACATTCTCATCTTTCACAACAATTTTATTTCTAGGAGATGTCGTCATGACACGTACATTCAAACAAACCCTCGCTTTTGCATTAGCAATCGCTATCATGCTTCCCGTTTTGGCAATGGCTCAAGGCGATGAAATTTTCAAAGTGATTGCTTGCAAAGGCAAAATCACGTTGCAACGCACAAAAAAACCTGTTAATGTAGGCTCCGGCTTGAACTCAGCCGACCAATTGCGCATGGAAGGACCTGTCTATCTGGGCTTGGTTCACAAAAGCGGTAAAGCTATTGAACTTCGCACCGAAGGTATCATCGTTATTTCCGACCTCTTGAAGCAAGTTTCTTCGAAATCAACCGGTATGGACAAACTTGTCGGCTTTGTGGTCAATTCGGTTAAAGGTGCTGAAGAAGGCAAAAACATTAAGAGCGCAAGCGTTGAAATGTCGCTCAATGTCAACAAACTTCGCCTTATCTCGCCACGCACGACCAAAACTATTGACGACGATATGACCTTCATATGGAATGGTTCTGTGGATGGCAAACCGGCAAACTATCTCTTCACGATTACCGACGCGAACCAAAACGTCCGCTTCAAAAAAGAATTGACCGAAACGCAACTCGCTGTTAATCTGAAGTCGCTCAACCTCGAAAAAGACCGTTGCTACTACTGGAGCGTTACCCAAACCAATGCTCAAGTACCGTCTATCGAAAGCTATTGCCTCTACTTGGTAAATGACGCTGAAACAGCTTCCCTCTCAGGACAGCTTCAAACCTTGCGTCAAGAGCAAAATGCCCAGCCGAATGCACTCGACAAACTTATGCTTGGCGCATTCTATGAGCAAAATGGTCTTACCTATCGCGCAATGACTGCCTACAAAGATGCAGCAGCTATGGGCGGCGACGTGGAAATCTTCAACGATTCCTATCGTGAATTCCTCCGCCGCACCGGTGTTGACTACGAAACCATGAAATTGATGGTAAAAGAGCAAAAATAATCATTCTGAAAACGCCGAAAATATAACAGAAGCGTTACTAACTACAAGGGTTGGTAACGCTTCTGGCTTTTTATAAGCATCTGGACAATGATTCTTGGAACACAGACAAGTGAGCGCGGCGCTCAGTCTGTGCCACCGAAACCAGTTTCCATGCCGTAGCACAGACACTCTTGTCTGTGCAGATAGTTCAAGATAATTACGTTCAACACCTTAGTCGTCTTAAATTCAAGATTGTTGAAGATATGCCGATACGAGGAAATATGCTATGCTTTCTTCTTTGCAAGGCGCAAATCCAGCGTGTACGGATATTCTTCATTCTCCACCTCTGACGGAATCACCATCATTGTTTGAGGTGCATGACCTTCAGGAATGAATTGCCCGCCCACAAAGATTGCTCCTTGCGTCGGTGCTTCTTGTCGTGTGGGCTGCACTGCGCCTGTGGGCGTGTGTCCATAGTTCCAGAAACGTGAGATTCGGCGAGACTCTGCTTCATAGGCATTCACCGGAAACACATCGTAACTCCGCCCGCCCGGATGCGCTACATGATACGTGCAGCCACCTACTGAACGCCCATTCCATGTGTCCACCACATCGAACACAAGCGGTACGTCTGCTCCAATGGTGGGATGGAGTGCCGAATACGGTTGCCAAGCGCGGTAGCGCACTCCTGCCACATATTCACCTTTTTTGCCCGTGCTGCGAAGCGGAATGCGGTTGCCGTTGCAGACCAGAATATGCCTCGTGTCGGTGAGACCGTTCAATTTCACTTGTATCCGTTCTAAGGACGAATCCACATATCGTGCCGTTCCCGAACTCGTCATTTCCTCGCCCAGCACGTGCCACGGCTCAATTCCCATGCGCAGTTCCACTTCGATATTTTCAATGTTCACACGCCCATAGACAGGAAAGCGAAACTCAAAAAACGGGTCGAACCACGAGAGTTTGAACGCATAACCCGCATCGTTCAAGTCTTTGACCACATCTTTCATATCCGCCAGAACGTAGTGCGGCAGCATAAAGCGATCGTGCAATTCCGTACCCCACCGTACAAGCGGCTTGTAATACGGTTCGCGCCAGAATTTCGCCACAAGCGAGCGCACCAGCAGCATTTGAAGAGCGCTCATGCGTTCATGCGGTGGCATATCGAAGGCGCGAAACTCCAATATGCCGAGTCTCCCCGACGATGAATCCGGCGAATAGAGTTTGTCAATGCAGAACTCAGCGCGGTGTGTGTTGCCCGTGATGTCCGTTAGCAAGTGGCGAAAAATGCGGTCTGTCAGCCAGAATGATGTTGCTTCGTCCAGAGTGTTGCCGGGTTCGGGTACTTGCGAAAAAGCAATTTCCAGTTCGTAGAGTTTTTCATCCCGACCTTCATCCACACGCGGCGCTTGGCTTGTGGGACCAATGAAAGCGCTGGAAAACAGGTACGATAAGCCCGGATGATGCTGCCAATAATTTACCAGCGAACGCAACAAATCAGGGCGGCGCAAAAGCGGGCTGTCCGATGGTTTTGCCGCGCCAATGGTAACGTGATTGCCGCCGCCGGAGCCGGTGTGCCGTCCGTCCAGCATAAATTTTTCCGTTCCCAGTCGTGCCAACCGTGCCTCCGCGGACAGCGTTTCGGTGATGTGCAGGAGTTCTTCCCACGACGAAGCCGGATGAATGTTGACCTCAATCACGCCCGGGTCGGGCGTAACCAGCAAGCGAACAAGTTGTGCATCGCGGGGCGGCTCATAGCCTTCGATACGCACAGGTATAGAGAGTTCACGGGCAGTGGCTTCGATGGCGGCGGTCAGCTCGGCATAGTGTTCCAAATGCGTGAGCGGCGGGTAAAAAATGTGCACCATTCCGTCTCGCGCTTCGCAGCAAATCGCAGTTCGCGCGATAAAAGCATCGTCGGAAGAGGTGGGTTTGGCATCGCGAACGGTAGATGGCTTCTCGTGAAAGTCAGGTATCGTGCGCTCCGGTGCAAACTGGTCGCGCTCCGGCGAAAGGGGGATTTTTTTCGGGTCTTCCCACGGCAGGGCAGCAAGCGGCAATCGCAAACCAACGGGGGAATTTCCCGGCACAAGAAACAAATGGTTGCGCCGAAAATGCCATTTGGTGCTGCGCCATGCGGATTCCGCATCATTCCACGCAAGCGGCAGCACATAGCCGACAGGTTCTTCGATACCACCTTTGAGAAGCTCCTGCAAGCGTTGGCGCTCCAGCGAATCCTTGAAATCCGCAATAAGCGGGTCAACGTTAGTGGGCAGTTTTTCTTGTTCCCAGAGGAAATAAAACAGGTCTTCATACGCGGGAACGGTGTTGTCTTCCACGCCAAGATGTTTCGCCAGTCCCCGTGCAAAGCGCTCTGCATCAGCACTGACGAAACCGTATTCTTTGCCGTCTTCAGCTTCGAGCGCCTTGTCGCGCCACATTGGTACGCCGTCTTTACGCCAAAAAATGCCAAGTTGCCAGCGTGGGAGCGGCTCGCCCGGATATTGCTTGCCTTGCCCGTAATGCACCATTCCATGAGGCGCAAAGGCAGTGCGGAGGCGCTTCACAAGGTCTCCGGCACGTTCGCGCTTGTGTTCGCCGAGTGCGTCGGTGTTCCATTCGGGCGATTCCATATCGTCAATCGAAACAAATGTCGGTTCGCCGCCCATCGTCATACGCACGTCGCCTGAACGCAAGTCGTCATCTACCTTGTAGCCTAGCGCCCTGATAGCAGTCCAATCCTCATCGCTAAAGGGCTTGGTAACGCGTGGGTCTTCGTGGATGCGTGTCACGGAATTGCTAAAAGAAAACGTCGTTTGGCAAAAGTCGGTCATGCCCGTAACGGGTGCAGCACTGGCAAAATCAGGCGTTCCGGCAAGTGGAATATGCCCTTCACCTGCAAACAAGCCTGAGGTAGGGTCTAAGCCAATCCATCCCGCACCCGGCACGTACACTTCCGTCCATGCGTGAAGGTCGGTGAAATCTGCCGTCGGCCCCGACGGACCGTCCAGTGAGGCGATGTCGGCGGTGAGTTGCACCAAATATCCCGATACAAAGCGTGCTGCAAGCCCCAATCGCCGGAGAATCTGCACCAGCAGCCATGCCGAATCGCGGCACGAACCGAGTTGCTTGGTAAGTGTTTCCTCACAAGTCTGTACGCCCGGTTCCATGCGGATTGTGTAGGCGACGTGCCTATTGACGGCTTGATTGACCGCCACGAGAAAATCTACCATCGTGCGCCCGTCTTGCGGTGCGGCGTTGACATTTTTTGCAATCCAATCCGTCAGTAGCGGCGTGGAATCGGATAGTTCAAGATAAGGGGCAAGCTCTTTTTGGAGTTGGGCATCGTAGCGGAATGGATACTGATTTGCATAGTCATCCACAAAAAAATCGAAGGGATTGATAACTTCCATTCGCGCAATGACTTCAACCTCGATGCTGAGTTCATGCGCCTTTTCCGGGAAAACGACGCGGGCTTGGTAATTGCCGAAGGGGTCTTGCTGCCAGTTGATGAAATGATTGGCGGGCTGAATGTTGAGGGAATATGCCTCAATCGGTGTGCGGCAATGTGCCGCAGGGCGGAGGCGAAAGGTGTGAGGCGAGAGCGCTACAAGCCGGTCGTAGGTGTAGGTGGTTTTGTGGTTGATGGCAACGCGAATAGCCATAAAACGTCTCGGTTAGGTGAAGAATGGAATATGGTGCTTGTCGTGAAGAAATGAAGATAGGCATTTGTGGGAAAAATTGCCACAGAAATCTTCAGAACACTTCCAAACAGAATACTTCCAAACAGAATACTTCCAAACACAGAACGCTGCCAAACAGAACTCTTCTAAAAAACGCCTATTCTCCCACTACGCTCAAGAGCGCTTGCAATATGCGGTCTGCAGGCTTTAAGTGCGGCGAAGTCTCGCGCGAAAAACGTTTCATATTTGCTTCAGGAAGCAAAATAGACGAGAAACCCAGTTTTTGTGCTTCGTTCACGCGCTGCTCTATCGAGACGACCGCCCGCACTTCGCCCGTCAAGCCAATTTCCCCGATAAGTGCTGTATCTGCTTGAATCGCCACATCGCGGAAAGAGCTGACGATAGCCGCAGCTACACCCAAATCCACGGCGGGGTCGTCCAGACGCAAGCCTCCGGCGATGTTCACGAAGACATCGTGCTTCCCAAGTGCCAAGCCTAAGCGCTTTTCCAGCACCGCAATAATCATCTGCAAGCGTCTGTAATCAAGCCCTGTGGCGCTGCGCTGCGGGACGTTGTAGCTGCTTGGCGTGACGAGTGCCTGCACTTCCACGAGTATCGGACGTGAACCTTCCATTGCCGCCACGACTGCCGTGCCGGACTCGCCTGCATTGCGTTGCGAAAGAAACACTTCCGATGGGTTTGTTACCTCTCGCAAGCCGTCTTCGCTCATCTCAAACACGCCGATTTCGTTCGTCGAACCATAACGGTTTTTTGCGGCGCGAAGAATACGATACGAGTAAATGCGCTCGCCCTCAAATTGCAAGACGGTATCAACGATATGTTCCAGCACCTTCGGACCCGCAATGCTACCTTCTTTCGTCACGTGTCCTACCAAAAACACGGCTTTGTTCAGCGTCTTTGCGGCTTGCATGAGCAGTGCCGAGCACTCTCGCACCTGAGCTACGCTGCCGGGCGCAGACTCAATATCGGGACGAAACATCGTTTGAATCGAATCAGCAATCACTAAGCCCACATCGTCGCGGCGCATTGCCTCCACGATTTCGTCAGCGTTAGTTTCTGCCAAAACGCGCAAGCCTGAAAAATCAAGACTGAGGCGGCTTGCACGGGATTTGATTTGTTGGAGCGATTCCTCGCCTGTAACGTATAAAGGCTGCACGGCGGCAAGATTGGCGCACATTTGCAGCATGAGTGTTGATTTGCCAATGCCCGGATCGCCACCGACAAGCGTAATGGAGCCGCGCATGATGCCGCCGCCAAGAGTACGGTCGAGTTCGGCAATGCCCGTCATTATGCGCTCTTGATTGTCTTGCTCTACTTCGGTGAGGAGAATTGGTTTTTGGCGAGTATTGGTGCGGTTTTCGGTAAGGACGCGGCGGGAGGTGGCTGCGGACTGCTTCACCTGCGTTTCTTCGGTCATGGTGTTCCATTCGCCGCAGGACGGACATTTCCCCGCCCAGCGTGGCGAGGTGGCTCCACAGTTTTGACAGGCGTAAATTGTTTTGGTTTTCATGCTTGGGCAGAAGGTTTTTTTTTGAGCGCGGAAGAAATCACGATTATCGCGTTTTACTGCTCACAATTCAACCCAATTTGCGGAAATCCAATGAAAGAAGCAAGAGACAATCAACGGTGGGAACGTACCCCGCCAAGAACCCCCACCGTGAATGGCGGCGTATAGTCCGACATTCCTTGACTCGGTGAGGGCTGGCGTGGGCGCTACTTGGGCGAATAGCGGAGAGGAACCCCAATGGGGAATAGCAACAACCGAAGCAATTACTATCATAACAAGCGTGATACTACCATGCCGCAAAGGCAAACGTCCAAAACCATTCATAGTATAGACTCCTTCAAAGCGTGAAAACAAAGTACAGCCGTGAAGCTGTGCATATCACATTATGTGATACAAATGTCGCTTTTGTGAAGGTGAGAACCAAGTTTTTTGGGGCGAAACGACGTGTATTTGGGGTGAATTGCAATGATGCGCGATAACAAAGGCGTTTGAAGCAAAGAAAACGCCGCTTCGGGAATCACTCCGCTTGCGGCGTTCTTGAATGAAGAGAGGTTGTATTTGAGAGGAAATCTGTCGGTTGTGGGCAATGCCTTACATTCCGAAGCCGCCGCCATTTTGCATCATATCGTCACCACCATTATTGCGAGGGCGGCGCTGTTCCTGCATTCCACCGAAGCGATAGCTCACGTTCAGCGTAGCAATGCGTGTTTCCGGTTTGTTGAAGCTATTACCAATAGCCGTTTCGGTATTGATAAGAACATTGAAAAGACGAGTGTTAAAGACATCGCTGACATTGAACGTCACGGATAGTTCTTTGCCGAAGTCTTGACGGAAGCCGACCGTAAGGTCTTGGAATGCTTTGCGTTCGCCTTGTGCAAGGACAGCCGGACCGTTGTAGCTATAGGTCAGTTGAAGATTACCGCCATCCCAAGGCATTTTGAGCGAAGACATAAGGCGAGCAGTGTAGGTGATGTTTCCAACGCTGATGTCGCCGACTTCAGTGCTGCCGGAAAGCGTATTGTAGAAGAGATTCACATTCGCCGTCGCTGTCCACCATTTGAAAATTTGACCACGATAGATGAACTCAGCACCCATATTGCGTGCTTGGTTAAGATTCGTAAATCGCATCGTTGTTACGCTGTTCGCATCCACAGTGAAAAGCGGCGTAATGAGGTTGTCTGTTTGACGAAAATATGCGGTTGCGGTGAAGGTATGACCCTCAACTTGCTTCATGTACGTTGCTTCGACAGCATCAATAAGTTCAGGTTTTAGAGTGGGATTACCTTTACGCAAGAATGTCGGGTTAGAATACTCTGGGAACGGGTTCAAAGCCCAGAACTGCGGGCGATTGATGCGTCTGGAGTAGCTCAGTTGAAGCTCGTCGCCGCCATCGAATTTTCGTGACAAGTGCAAACTGGGGAAAAGATTGGCGTAGTTCATGGCGTTGCGCTCATTGCCAACGACTTGAAGCGTATTGATACCGGTGTTTTCTAGGCGCAAACCCGCTTGAATGTTGATATCCTCCCACTTCGTCGCATAGACGGCATAGGCAGCAAGCACAAGTTCATTGAACGAAAATGTATTGATAAGCCCTTGGTTGGGGAGGTAGAATTCCGGTGGAGCCACGAGACTATCTGCGTAGAGGTCGTTCATAATTGTGCGGTACGTTGCTTTCAATCCGCCCTCAATTTTGCCACCCTGAATCGGCTGTACATAGTCTGCTTGCGCTGTCGAGAGGCTCATTTGATTTTTGAGGCGGTTGTTGGTAATGCGTTCCGGCGTGTTTTTGAGTGAACCGTCAAAATTGTAGTCATTTTCCACAAACCGACCGTCGGAAGCCTGCTCGTTTGCCGAATAGCGTCCGGTAACTTCAAGATAATGCTGTTTGTCGGTAAATGTTTGTTTGTAACCTGCGCCTACATCAAGACCTCGCCATGAGCGCGTTGTGTAGTTATCACGTCCCAAGAAAGCAAGTGGTGTGCGAGCTGGGTCGAGCTGCTCGTTAAAGATACGCTCGTTGTTGCCACCAGCATTGGTGCGGAGTTGTGCATTTGCACTGAGAGTGATTTTCTCTTCTATAGTGTAGTCCGTGTTCAGATTGAGGAAATGTCCCTGATTTGCAAATACGTTGTGGAGACTTTGGTCAAGAAAGCCCGTGGTAGCTCCGCTCGCCGGATTAACGACTTGTTGCAAAATACCGCCGTCGAAATTAAAGCGATTCGCACGGTAGCTGTATCCAAGCGAGGCATTGAGCGGACCGTCGCGGTAGCCCATATCCAATGAACCGTTATACTTATCGTTTGTACCGGCACCAATCGTCGCAGTGCCATTCCAGCTTTGAGCAATATTCGTTTTGGTAATGATGTTGATGATTCCAGCCATGCCCTCAGCATCGTAGCGGGCGGAAGGATTGGTAATGACTTCAATCTTCTCAATCATATTCGCCGGAATCTGGTCAAGAATTGCCGCGCGGTCAGTTCCTGCAAAGCCTGTTTGCTTACCGTTGATTTGGATAATGAGATTGCTACTGCCGCGCACACTTATATTGCCTGTTGCGTCCACATCTACCGTGGGCACTTGCTTGAGCGCGTCAGTTGCCGTGCCGCCTACGGAAGCGATGTTTTTGCTCACGTTGAAAACTTTTTTGTCCACACTCAGTTCCATTGCCTCGCGCTCGCCTGTTACCGAAACTTCATTCATACGGCTGGAAGCAGGTGCAAGGCGGATAATGCCAAGTTTCACGACTTGCCCAGATGGGTCAACGGTGATAGTATCTTTGTGCTTGGCAAAACTGAGATACGAAACTGCGACGTAGTAGCGCCCGGGTTTTGCATTCTCGACAGCAACATTCCCCTCAGCATCAGAGATGTCGCCTGTGATGGAGCCATCGCCGAGATGCTTCATGTAGAGCGTAGCGCCTTTGACGGGCTTTTGTGTTTCGTTATCCAGCACTTGAGCGCTGACGCGAATTTTACCCTGCGATTTCCCGTTTGCTTGTGCAGCATTCGGCTGCGTAGCATTCGGTTGTGCGGAAAGGCTGAAGGTCGCCCAAACAAGTAAGAATGCGGTCAAGAGAAGAATCCCCACGGCAAGGTGCGATTGACGGCGCTTGTGGGAAGCTCCGGTAGTAACGGAAGTTTGTAATTCGGTTGAGTGAGTATGGGTCAGCATAGTGGTAAATCTCCGATATTCATGAAATTGCTTGGGTCTGTGAGGATAAAAATTATTGTTACTATCGCGATAGATGGGAATACGCAACCACAAAACGAAAAGTTACAGGGAAAAATGTTAAAGAAGCGTTAAGAATATGTTAATTCCTGAGAAAGTGACCTCGTTTACAATGGCATTTCAAATATGGGGAAAAGAGAGGCACAAGGAAGTGGTAGTGATAAACGCTTTGTATGGTATGGAAGTGCTACCTTGCTCGTCCCCTAAACTCACAGAAACGTAAGGATTGATGGGAAATAGCGATTGGAATCGGTATGCGCTTTATTTGTTGCGTTTGGCACGGCTATTGCATAAATTAGCGAGTAGTGTTTGTTTACAACTGCATTTAATCGTTTTCTGTCCGCACGGACAATCGTGTTTGTGACGGAGACAGCAAGCAATCTTCCGTCCCTAAAGATTTTTGTACAGGTTGTTATTGTGTTCCTAACGTGTGGGATTATTTATGCACCACTCTTTTTCCATAGAAACTTCATGCACCTCAATAATACGATTGAGAGTGTACGTTGGTCTATGGTCTCGAATAGGGTCTGGTCTGACAACTCTGGTGATGGCGCGACCAGTATATATTTGGAAACTGGTTGCTATTCTTTCACTTGTGATATTTCTGCCCGTTGTTCCTGCTTTCACTCAGCAAAAGGCAATAGAAAACCGTCTTGACTCGCTTTTGGAAATCCTTGGCAAGCAACAAGGTGCGGAGCAGTATCCGACGCTGGTGCAACTTTGTTGGGAATATCGAGCTCTCAGCCCTCGTCAGGCAGTCGTCTATGGTAATCAAGCATTGGCTTTGAGCAAGCAGTTTGATATTACCTATGATGTTGCCAAGGCAGAGCGTTTTGTCGGGGTTGGTTATCGCAATTTGGGTGATTATGGGAAGGCGATTGAACATTTTTTTACATCGCTTTCTCTTGATGAAAAAAATGGCGGCGATATTGTAGAAATAGGTCATTCACTCAATAGTATTGGACGCATCTTTATTTTGCAAAAGAAGCCACAAGAAGCACTCGCGTATTTAGAGCGGGCGCTTCGTATTGCGGAAAAGACGCATAATGATCGTTTGCTTGCCTATTGTTTGGCAAATATCGGTGCTGCGAAGTCGTTGCAGGGGAATTATTCGGAATCGCTGGGGCTGCTACTCAGGGCACTGAAAATTTGGGAAAAACTTGGAGCAAGACCAAATATCGCCGCCGCTCTGTCGGATATTGGTTTGTCGTTTTATTCGCTGGGGAACAATCAAACGGCATTGGAGTATTACGCAAAAGCGCTTACACTTTTTGAAGGCTTTAAGCAGCCACATGACATGAGCGCCGTTCTGTCGCGCATGACGGCGGTCTATTTAGCAATGCGTGAACCGAAAAAAGCACGTGAATACGGCGAGCAAGCATACAAATATGCACAGCAAGCACAGTCGCGTCAGCAAATCAAGGATGCGCTTTGGGTGCTTGCTGAAACAGCCGCTCAAGCAGGTGATTATACTACGTCCCTCGAATATCATCGCCTTCTCAAACAGGCAAGCGATTCGCTCTACACCGAAGAATCAGCGCGGCAGACGGCAATTTATTCCGCGCAGTACGAATATGAGCGTAAAGAGCAACAAGTGCGGGAATTGGAAAAAGACGCACAGCAGCAGTCCCTTATGCGTAACATCTTTATTGTAGCAGGGGTTCTGTTGGTTATATTAGTACTACTTTTAGTGAATCGTGTTCGCCTGAAGCAAGAATCTGAGCAACTCTTGGAGGCTCGAGCGGCAGAGTTAGCGCAAGCAAATACGGAATTGCGTATCGCTAAATTGGAAATTGAAGAGCAGAATCGAATGTTGCTTGATTTAGATAAAGAAAAAAATGAATTTTTGGGAATTGCTGCTCACGACCTCAAAAACCCTGTTTCGGCAATTCAAGGTATCGCTGAAATGCTTCAGCATGATGATTTTTCTCATAAAGAAGTCAAAAAACTTTCTGCCGTGATTTTGGACAATGCACGGCGAATGTTTGAGCTTATTACGAATCTATTGGATGTCAATGCGATTGAGTCCGGTAATTTGCTTCTGCAGCCGACGGTCTTTAATGCTAATGTGCTGCTTTCCGGCGTTTTAGACCGATTCGAGCAGCCTGCCTTGCTCAAAAATATTCGACTCCATCTATTTCTACCGGAAGAGCATTTGTATGTCAATGCAGACAATTATGCCACAATACAGATTATCGAAAATCTTCTTTCCAATGCCATAAAGTATTCTCCGCCCGGTAACGCTGTTCATATTCGGCTCAAAGAATCTATTATTTTACAAACGAATCATATCTGGACACGCGAGGAATGGATTAATCTGGGTGCTGCTGACCACAATGACGAGCAAATGCAGGACTACACTGAAAAATGTGTTCGTTTTGAGGTGCAAGATTTTGGTCCCGGATTAACAGAAGAGGATAAAGCATTTCTTTTTACTAAATTTGCACGGCTTTCTGCACAGCCTACCGCAGAAGAACATTCTACGGGCTTAGGACTGTCTATTGTCAAGAAATTAACCGAGGCGTTGAATGGGCGCGTTTGGTGCGAATCCGAATTTGGCAAAGGCGCAACCTTTATTGTTGAACTTCCTCAATCTACCGAACCCAAGACGGAAGTCAATACTCTCTTTGCCCCGAAATCATATTCATTGGAACAAGTAATAGTATAAACAAGAGAGACAGTTCGCAAAAAACATTTTCTGTTTCTCTTTGTTTGGATTGCAGGCATTTATACCGTTTACCCATTTTTTTTGTCTGAATGACCGATGGAAACACTGAACAAACGTATTTTGGTTGTGGATGATGTAGAAGAAAATACCTATATCGTCTCAACAATTTTGAAAAGTGCCGGCTACACACCATTTGTGGCAAATTCGGGCAAACAGGCAATTCAAATTGCCGAAACGCAGCATCCCGACCTTGTTCTTCTGGATATTAATATGCCGGAGATGAATGGGTATGAGGTCTGTAAGTATTTCAAGGAGCACGAACCGATTGCGGACATTCCGATTGTGTTTTTGACTGTTCATGCCGATGCAGAATCTATTGCAAAAGCCTTTGATACAGGGGCGGTAGATTATCTGACAAAACCCTTCAAAAAGGCAGAACTACTTGCCCGCGTGAAGGTGCATCTGGCACTCCGACAAGCACAGGAATTGCTCGAAGACCAAAATGAACGCCTGAAACGCTTGAACGACGAAAAGAACGAGTTCTTGGGTATTGCCGCGCACGAC
>JANYDO010000395.1 GCA_025363605.1 Candidatus Kapaibacterium sp. | reverse complement strand
CACTTCGGGGGCTTTTACGTTGAATTAAACTCTGCTAAACTCTGCTCTCTACAAGTTGCTCTATGATTATACCGAATCGCTCGTCGTTGCTGCTTATGGATGTGTGGAAACAGCTTGAAGATTTGGTATTTCGGAGAGGTCACGGTAAATGATTTTGCCTCTGTCCACTCCGGTCTTCACCATTTCATCAGCTCCTGTTGATTCCTCGCCCATTCTCAGAACAGCCGTGCAAAAGTCCACGAGACGCACAGCGACGGGATGAAACATTTCCGTAAAAACCTTGTCGCCAAGCTCTTTTCCGCCAGCCGTCTCAATCAGCGGCAAGGCAAACCATTCGCCCAAGACGGGCAGATGCCCCAAGGCGTAGATTTTGAGGGCAATTTCACTCATGAATTCGACGTTTTTTTGAATCAATTCCGGCTGGTCGTTTGTGCCGGAGCGATAGGGTCCTGCAACCAAAATCATTTGTGGTTGGTTCGTTTGTACTGGATTCGCTTGTACTGGATTCATGCGTAGGATGTTTGTGATGGGAGGAGATTGTGTATCTGTGCGTATTGCAGCAGCATAATGGTTTTTCCGTCTTTGATGTGACCGCTTCCTATCATCTGCAATGCTTCGCTGAAGGGTAGTTCCAGTACTTCGATATTTTCCGATTCCTCTTCCAAGCCACCGCCCGCGCCTGTTTTCATCTCTTTGGAATACTCCGCTACAAAAAAATATAAAATTTCCGTCACCGACCCAGGCGACATATACGCCTCAAACACCTTGCGAACATGAGAAACGGTATAACCGGTTTCTTCTTCAGTCTCGCGCCGAATGCAATCTTCGGGATTATTATTGTCCAGAAGCCCTGCGCAGGCTTCTATTAACATTCCGGTTTCGTTGCCGTTCAGATAGGTAGGCATACGAAACTGACGAGTAAGAATCACCGTGTTATTCGCTTTGTTGTAGAGCAAAATCGTTGCTCCGTTGCCTCTGTCATATGCCTCGCGGCTTTGCTGTTCCCATGTTCCATCTTTTTTTTGATAGTCGTAGGTGACTTTTCGCAAGATGTACCAATTATCAGACAAAATCTCGGTCTGGACGTTTTTGATGGCGTTGTTTATCATTGATTGCTTTGGAGAAATAGAACAATAATGGCGACGAAGTAGTACAGATTTCTTGGTACGGGAAAGCTCTTGAATAGGTATGGGAGGTATTTATTTGGGTGCTGATTGCTCAATGGGCATATTATGGAATGACAATATACCAACACCGCGTTTATTAACAATCCAAGGTCCTTGATACACAATCTCCGTCGCTGGGTAAAAGCTCTGACTCACGTATGATATACGGTCAATCGGCGGCATACCATTTTTGAGCGTCAAGACAAGGCTGTCTAAACCAAACGGTTGCACCGAAGCAATATAACCACTTTGACTTCCCAAAAGAAAAGCATCCGCAATCGTGCAGAGCCGTCCATTGATGGTCGTGTCGGGAGTAATCAAAAAAGTATTACCTTTCGGAGTAAACTTCAGGCAGATTTGGCGCTGAGAACTATCCAACCAGAATGCTTTTGCCACACTCGGCGAAGATAGATGGAGCGTGTCGGTCGAATGGTAAAAATCTCTCGCCATAAGTGCGTATATCCTGTCAGCAAGAGCTACATACCCCGAATCGGTAAAATGACAGCCACTGTGGTAGGCAATGGCATTTGAAGATACGACCTCTAATTTGGGAAACATTTCTTGTAATTTCCGTTGTGCTTCTTTCAGTTCATCATGTTGAAGCGGAAGGCAGTTCGAGGAGTGAACCTGCACCGCGTAGACTTTTTGTAATTGAGGATAATCCCGCATCCAAGTCTGATAGAGAGTGCGGAAATGCTTCAGATAGTCTTCCGCCGACGAATTGGATTCGCCTTGGTACCACACCAGAACCTTGACCGAAGTTTGCAAATCTGCGCATTGCACTCTTTTGAGGAGATTGCCATAAATGGTTGCCGGATTATCGGCAGAAGTGCTGTCGGGTAGATGTTTCTCGATTGCTGTCGCTCCGACTCCACCATTGATGACACAGATGGGTATTTTTTGTTGTGTTCGTAATTGCTCCTGCAAGCGAAATGCAATACCTCCAATGGGATAGCCCTTAACATATACTTCTGCCGTTTGAGTCCAGACAAAATCGCGCATCATGGCGTTAATACCAGTCGGAACGATGCTCCCGCTCGTGTCGGTGAAAGTGCGCCCGAAGGGGTCGGGCGGAGAAACGGGAGCGCCCAGAACAATATTCGACTGACCATTGAGAAGAAGAACGTCCCCACAGACGATGCTGTCGCGCACCGCTACAACGCTATCCCACAAGCGACGATTGATTCCTAGTTGCTGCTTTGTTCCTCCTTGCCACTTTGTATCTCGCTGTTTGAAACCCAAGGTAAACCCATAGACGCTACATTCGGCAAAAATGGGACATCGAAAATCGAAACGCTTTCCCATTCCACTGTCGGGTACGGTCTGAGCTTGAGGTCTCATTGCGCGCAGTCGAAGCGCAAAGCGTTTGTATGGCTGATTGTTTTTTGTTACCGCCACATACACCGAATCAATATCACTTCGGAAAACTCTTCCTGCTATGTGCATCACAGCAGTATTACAAACTTGACGAGCATAAAACTGACCATGTGTCGGGAAATCCGAATCCGAAGTCCATAAAGGTTCTTGAGAGGATGCACGCACAGAGGAATACACTAATCCACTAAAACAAAGAACAATAAAAATGCTGGTGATAACGTTCATATATCAATCTTCCCCGCCCGTCGCCGCGCCCGAAAGAGCGCCACCGCCTGCTGATGCTCGGCTCCGGTGCGCGTGAAGGTATGCGTGTTCGTGCCGTCCAATTTTGCCACAAAGTAATAGTAACTATTTGCCTCGGGACTGAGCGCCGCTTTGATAGCCGCTCGTCCGGGCGAGTTAATCGGCGCTGGCGGCAGTCCGGTGTATTTGTAGGTATTAAATGGACTTTCGATTTCCAAATCCGCGTAGAGCAGGCGACGACTGGTGCGGTTAGGGTTCTTGATGTCGAAAACGTATTGCACCGTCGGGTCGGCTTCCAGTTTCATCCCGATTTTGAAGCGATTCCAATACACTCCCGCCACGCGCGGCTTTTCGTCGTCGGTAGGCGTTTCGGCTTCCACAATCGAAGCCAGCGTCAGCGTTTGGCGGCGGTCGAGTTTGGTGGTGCCGGTCGTTACTGCACTTTCCCAAAAATTATCTTGCTCGTCCAGCAATTTGTCGAGAACTTCATGCGCCGGTGTTTTTTTGTAAAATTCGTAGGTGTTCGGCATCAGATAGCCTTCTATTGTTGCGGTCGTGATGCCACGCGCCTTGCGGAGCGAATCGGAATAGGCGATGTGCAGAAATTCTCCTTTGTCGCAACCGATTTTTTCTGCCGCAATTTCTGCATATTTGCGGAGTGTGATTCCTTCTTGGAAGGTAACGGTTACTGTTTGTAAATTACGCCGCGAAAACAGTCCCATAATCACCAAAAATTGCTTCATCCCCGGCTCAATAGTAACCGTTCCGCGCTGAATCACGCGGTCGGTCTGCCACGCCACCAGCCGTGCAAATAGACGGGCTACCGTTGGTGATGTAATGACCGAACGGCTCTCAAGCTGATTGATAGCTGTATTCAGGCTCATTTTGGGGCTGACGTAAAAATCTTGCGGTGCGGAAATTTCAACGGGTTTATTGAGTTGTGCTGCGCCATAGGCAACAATGCTTAACCCAACAACCACCGGAAGCCCGACGGCAAGCGCAATGCGCTGTCCAATACTCATGAAAAACACGATTTGTTCAACATTTGACGACGTATTTAAGGCTGCTAATATGCGAAAAATTGTCCTTGCGGCAAAGAGCCGTGTGAAAAAGCGCGAATATCGTTCTATTCTCGGTAGCACAGACACTCCTGTCTGTGTCCCTAACGCCGACAGGCGTAATCCCCTTGGCACATTATACGCTTCGCGTATCAAGGACACAGACAAGAGTGTCTGTGCTACGGCAGGATTTACGATGGGATTTTTTGCCTATCTCCTCGCACTGTGGATTTGCCTTGCTCCAAATCTTCTCCATGCCCAGCAATCCAACGCCGCCCCGTCAAACGCCATCCTTCCAAGCGGCTTCCCCGCCGATTTGGAAGAGCGCTTGAAACAGGAACGCTTGGCGGGCCTCGTGCAAACGATGAACGTTACGCTGAGCGACGACGATTACACCTTCAAAGGCACTGCCCGCGTGGAGTTTCTCAACAACACGCCCGACACGCTGCGCCAAATCTTCTTTCATGCGCACTTCAACGCTTTTCAGCCGAACAGCCTCACGCATAAGCGCGTGGCAGCAATCGGTCCCAACCGCATGAAGCCGGAAACCTTTGCCAATCTGAAACCCAACGAATACGGCAAACTGGACATTCTCTCCGGCACTGCTAATGGCGCAGCGTTCACGGTGGAGCGCTTGGGAACAATTATCCGCGTGGACATCGCAAAGCCGCTTTTGCCGCAGGAACGCATTACGTTGGATTTTACGTTTGAAGGGCAAGTGCCCGTGCAGATTCGCCGCTCCGGGCGCAATAACTCACAGGGCGTGCGCTATTCGATGGCGCAATGGTTCCCGAAATTATGCCAGTACGACCAGCACGGCTGGCAAAATAACCAGTTTGTGCTGCGCGAATTTTACGGCGTGTGGGGCAAATACGACGTGAAGCTCACCGTTCCCGCAAAACTCGTCGTGGGCGCATCGGGCGACCTTCAGAACCCGCTTGAAGTGGGACATGGCTACGAATTTGACCGCGACACCGTGAAATTCCCTGCACCCGATGCCGAAAAGCCGCAAGGCACAAAAACATGGCACTTCGTGGCGTTTCCCGTGCATGACTTTGCGTGGGTGGCAGATGCGGACTACATTCACCGCGTTGTGAAAATGCCCGCTACGTCGCTCATTTCCCCGGGCTTGACTTTTCACATTCTCACTAAACCCAAGTTTGAAGCGGTCTGGAAGAACGCTCCCGAATGGCTGCCGCGCATTTTTCGCTTTAATGGTGAAAAATATCACCCGTACCCTTACAAGCAATTCACCTGCGCACAAGCGGGCGACGGCGGCATGGAGTACCCGAACTTGGTGATGATTCGGAGCGGCGACTACAACGGCACGCTCGGCACGGTGGCGCACGAAGCCACGCACCAGTGGTTCTACGGCTTGGCGGCGAACAACGAGACCAAACACGCATGGATGGACGAGGGCATCACGGATTACCTCACCGACCGCATTATGGCAGAAGAGTTCAAGATTGACGAGCAATCGCGCCCCACGTGGCTCGACAAGACGCTTGTGCCGCGCCGCAAGGATGCTTTGGAAACGAACCGCTCATTCCTGCGCGTCTATGCGCTTGGCTACGACGAGCCGCTTTCTATCCCGCAAGATCGCATGAACGAAGACATGACCGCCGTGATGGTCTATCGGAAAGCCTCCTCCATGCTCCGCCAGTTCGAGTATTCTTTCGGCAAGGACAAAGTGGATGAACTCTTGCGCACATACCAGCAACGCTGGCGCTTCCGGCATCCCTACCCGCCGGATTTTGAGAAAATCGGCTCGGAAGTCTTTGGGCAGCGCATGGATGAAGTTTTCGATACGTTCTTGCGCGGTACGGAACTGCCCGACTACACGCTTCAGTCCTTGCGTTCAGAGCCGACGTCTGACGGTAAATTTAAGAACACACTCCAAATCGCCAAACGCGAACGCGCCCACGTGCCGCTTCGCCTCTTTGCGACGGACGTGAGCGGCGCAGTGCAAGCGCTTTCCATTCCTAGTGATATGTTGAACGCGCCAAACAAGGACACGAGCCGCCTCGCGCCGTGGTTCTGGGTAGCGCCGGACTACACGGCAGAGTTTATCACCGAGCGCCCTTTGCGTGAGGTGCGGCTGGACACCGCAGGAAATCTGCTCCGGCACGACCTGACGAAAAACACCATACAAGCCGGTGGACTTTTCCCCGCCCTGCCGGAAGTGAAAGTTGGCTTTATGACGCGCTTCGATGAGGCTGCGCCGCTTGATTACTATGGCGTGTCGGTGCGTCCGTCGGTGTGGTGGAATCCAGTTGGTGGTTTTCAGTTAGGCTTGAGAGCGGACGGCACAGGAACATATCAATCACCCAAAATTACTTTTGGTTTATATTACAATTTTGAACCGGGATGGTTTCCTTATAGTCCTATTGATTTTCAATTTGTAATTCGCCAAAACTTGAGTAGTAATATACTTAACACTGGTGAAGCTCGTTTGTTTATAATGGATGGTGTATGGGGTATTTCCTTGCGAAGTTTTGAAGATGTACGTTCTACTGTACGCTACGCAAAAGAAGAAATTAATCTTTCATCAGTCATGGTGGATGGACTTATCTTTTTTGACCCAACATACTATGAAAGACAAAAACTATTTTTTAGAGTTGGTGCAATGTTTGAAAAACGTTGGAAAACGGGATATTTGCAGTTCGAGCCCAATGTTTTTCAGGGAAGTTCGGATAGTTATAAATGGTCTGGCAGTCTATCACTCCGAACAGAGTGGTCAGAGATTCTGTATGATTCACCTCTATTTAGCATAAGATCACGTGGATTGCTTTACATTAGTGCTAACGGACTTGATAATGGAACAACCTTACAAAGTGGTAGCATAATAGATAACTACGAGAATGTACCGGCACGATTTGCCAGAATCTTTAGCGTTAGCTCCAAAAATTTCTCAAGCTCTGTGCCTTCAGACCGTTTTGTCGGCTTCGGGCTGCCAGTTTTTACGCCTGGTGGTGGCGGTTTTGTACGCTCACGAAATGGAGCAGAACAACTAATTTTG
>JANYDO010000338.1 GCA_025363605.1 Candidatus Kapaibacterium sp. | reverse complement strand
GAAACATCGTGCTTTTGAAGACCTTCGCAGCGATAAGACCCGACAAGCCGCCCAGAAAATATAAGCCCATCAGCACCAGCCCTTGCAAGTTCAGGAAGCCGCCAAGCGTCGCTGAGGGTACAAACGCGGTGATCAGCAGCACGTACACCGGCAGACGCGCCGCACAGGTCATTAGGGGTGCTATCAGAATCGTCGTCAGACGGTCTTTCTCGGAAGCAATAATACGCGCCGACATAATGCCCGGAATGGCGCAGGCAAACGAACTCAACAAAGGAATAAACGAGCGCCCTTGCAAGCCAAACACGCCCATCATTCTGTCCACCAAAAAGGCAGCACGGGCGAGATAACCAAAATCTTCCAGCAGCGTGATAAACAGTGTGAGAATAAGTATTTGCGGCAAAAATACGACCACTGCCCCAACACCAGCGATCACGCCCCGCGAAAGCAAGTCTTGCAGAATTCCCGCCGGAAGCGTCGTATCCACAAGATTCTGTAACGCTCCGAAACCTGCCTCGATAGTATCCATCACCGGCGTAGCCCATGCAAAAATGGACTGAAAGAAAAACAGCATCACGGCAAGAAACACCAACGGTCCACCGACGGGATGCAGAAAGATTGCATCCAGCTTTGTCGTCAAAGAATCCAGTTCGGGCATACGAGCCACGTCGCCCGCGAGAGTTTGCGCCCATTCGTACTGCGCTTCGATGTTTTGACCACTAGGAATGAGATTTTGTGCGGCTTCGGGGTGAGAGAATCCGCGCAAGGCAATATGCTCACGCAGTTCTTCCAGCCCAATGCCTTTATGCCCGACTATCCCGATAATTGGTACGCCAAGCGCCTGCTCCATGGTAATATCGTCGAAGACTCCGCCGCTTGCTTTGATGCCATCTATCATCGTGACGGCAACAACGGTTGGGATATTCAACGCAGCAAATTGTGCATAGAGAAAAAGGCTTTTTTCAAGATTCGTGCCTTCCATGACAAAAATCACGGCATCTGGCTTGTGCAATACCTCATGCTGACCGCATAGAACGGCGACAGAGAGGGCTTCGTCAGGGGTTTTCGGCGTAAGGCTATACATTCCCGGAAGATCGAGAAGGCGCGTGGTAGTTTTATCAATGTGAACTTCACCGCTTTTGGGTTCGACGGTAACGCCCGGAAAATTGCCAACTTTTTGGCGCAGTCCGGTCAAGGCGTTAAAAATCGTAGATTTGCCGCAGTTAGGAGTGCCTACAAGCGCAACACTTAGGTGCGGTGCGGTGTGTGCGGAATCGTCGCGAGAAATGGAGGGCATACACGCAGGAAGAATATGTCGTTACGCAGTGCGAAAGTGATGGTTAGGCAATGCGTTCCAGCAACATATGGGTAACTTCGCTCGGACGCAGAACGATACGCGAACTGCGATACTGAATTTCCACAGGACCATTGAACGGAGCTTTACGCAAGAGACGAATAATTGTGCCAGGAATAAGTCCAAATTCACGAAGGCGCTCGGTAAAAGAATCGTGCTGCGTATAAGTAACAATGCGGGCTTTAGAACCAACAGGAATTTCGTTCATAGTAGGGATAACCTGAAATAGTATTGGAGAAGAAACTCACAAGTGCTAACTTAAACTAAATCTAAATAACGGACAAGAAAAATATTGCACAGAGAACATGGAAGAGACTAAGCAATTAGAAAAGCAACGCTTACGCGCCCTGCTAAAAGAGAAGCGTTCAAGTCTTGTTTCACAAGAACGCATAAATCGAAGCACCATTATTTGCGATAAGGTGCGGTCTCAGGCATGGTGGCGTGAAGCGAAGACGGTACATATTTACTGCGCTTTCGGAACGGAAGTGCAAACTGAAGGCTTGATACAGACTGCCCTTGCGGAACGGAAAGAGGTTATTGTGCCGCTTGTCTTGCAATCATCAAACGTTTTGGAACATTATGTGATAACGCCCCAAACCCGCTTTGAACCTGATGCTTTTGGTATTCCTACTCCTGTACAAGATAATTCCGTCGTAGCAATCACAGCAAACGAAATGCACTGCGACTGCGTGATTGTGCCGCTTCTGGGCTTTGATGCTGT